>JANXTJ010000085.1 GCA_025352485.1 Salinibacterium sp. | reverse complement strand
CGCTCGACATTGCCGCGAGCGAGTTCTTCCACGAGGGCGGATACGACCTGGCCACCGAGAGGCGTCGACTGTCATCCCACGAGCTGATCACCGAGGTGGGCAAATGGTGCGACGATTTTCCCATCGTGTCGGTCGAAGACCTGCTTGCCGAAGACGACTGGGCCGGCTGGCTGCACGCGACCGAGTCACTCGGCGACCGGATCGAGCTCGTCGGCGACGACCTCTTTGTCACCAACCTGGCGCGCCTAGAGCGGGGGCTTGAGGCGAACGTCGCCAACTCGGTGCTCGTGAAGGTTAACCAGAACGGCACCCTCAAGGGTGCCCGCGACGTGCTCGAGCTGGCGCATCGCTCGGGCTATCGAACGGTGGTGTCTGCGCGTTCGGGGGAGACCGAGGATTCCTGGCTGTCTGACCTGGCGGTGGGCTGGCGTGCCGGGCAGATCAAAGTGGGTTCGACGCATCGTTCCGAGCGCACCGCAAAGTGGAACAGACTCCTCGAACTCGAGGCGACAGAAGAAACCACGTTCGCCGGCCCTTGGCCGAGCGGCCGACCGGGCAGCATCGTCGACGCACGCGCTAAGGAGACAACATGAGCAGATTTGACGGCAAGGTAGTGCTGATCACGGGAGCGGCATCCGGAATCGGATTCGAGATGGCGAAGCAGTTCAGAGCCGAAGGGGCGATCGTCTACGGGGGGGATCTGAACCCGGCAGGCGTTCCGGATGGGACCACAGGGTTGGCCCTCGATGTCACCGACGAGGGGGCCATTAAAGCGGCCATCGACCGGGTGATTGCCGATCAGGGCCGATTGGATGTCCTGTGCAACAACGCAGGACTTTCATCGATCACCAGCGCGATCGACTGCACCGCCGACGAGTGGGATCGAGTCTTCGCCGTCAATGCGCGTGGCGTCTTCCTCTGCACCAAATACGCCCTGCCGCACATGCTCGCCCAGGGCGGCGGTTCGATCGTCAATACGGCGTCGGTCGCCGGGATGGTCGGCCTGAAAGACCGTGCGGCCTACTGCGCCAGCAAGGGCGCCGTGATCGCCTTCACGAAGCAGGTCGCGATCCAATATGCGGGCACCGGCATCCGCAGCAACTGCATCTGTCCCGGCACCGTGGATTCCCCCTGGGTCGCCCGGCTGCTGGAGCAGGCAGCGGATCCCATTGCGGCTCGAGCGGAATTGGTCGGTCGCCAGCCGATCGGGCGTCTCGGGCAGTCGGCGGAGATTGCGACGGCTGCGCTCTACCTTGCTTCCGACGACGCGGGCTACATCACCGGCACCGAACTGGTGATCGACGGGGGAATCGCCGCCGGCTAGGTGCCCGGCTGCCGCTCCCGCTGCGCCCCAGCTGCCCCGCGACCGGCTGCCGCTCCGTCCCCGCTCACCTGCGGACTTCGGCCCGTCCGACGTGACGGATTGGGGCGGAAGTCTGTCACTCACGAGTTGGCGAGCCGCCACAACCGGTCGCGCGACATCGGCAGCTCGTAGCTGCGCACGCCCATCGCGTCCCGGATCGCGTTGGCGAGGGCCGGTGCGACCGGGTTGTACGGCGCCTCGCTCATCGACTTGGCGCCCAGCGGCCCGAGGTCATCGTGGGTGTCGGCGAAGTAGACCTCCGTGCGGGGAACGTCCGCGAACTGGGGCACGTGGTAGTTGCGGAAGGCCGTCGTGAGCACCCGACCCTCGCCATCCATGGTCATCTCCTCGTAGAGCGCGGTGCCGATGGCCTGCGCGGTGCCACCCTCGATCTGCCCGCGCAACTGCTCGGGATTCAGCACCGTGCCGGCGTCCGCGGCCTGAATAGACTGCAGGATGCGCACCTCGCCGGTCTCCGGCTGCACCGCCACCCGGAAGGCGTGCACGTTGAAGGAGACCGATCGAGGGGTGCCGTCGTTTGCCCCGTGCCCCACGAGACCGGGGATGCTGCCCTCGACTGCTATCTGAGCGGCCAGATCGTGCGCGGCGGCCAGCAGTGCCTTACCGGCGACCACCACACCGGCCGAGCCGAACGCTCCGGTGTCGTAGGCGGCGACATCCGTATCTGACTGCTTGATCGAGATGCGCTCCACCGTCGTGCCGAGCGCGGTCGCGACCAGCTGGGCGTGCACGGTTGTGGTGCCGTTGCCGAACTCGGCGGTACCGACCGCGATCTCGTAGCGGCCGTCCTCCAGCAAGGTTACGGTCGCCTCGGCAAAATGCCCGTTCGGCGGCAGCGTCGCAATCATTGCGATCGCCATGCCGGTACCGAGCCGGAAACCGGCGGGGGTTCCGGGCCGCGCATCAACTCGGGCGAGCGCCTTTTCGACGAGGTCGAGGCACTGGTCGAGCCCGTAACTTTCGATGCCGAGATCGCTCTCCACGTGCGGGTCGGTCACCACCATGGTGTCCCCGGGCACGATCACGTTGCGGCGGCGCAGCTCGAAGGGGTCGATGTGCAGTTTGCGGGCGAGTTCGTCCATCGCCGATTCGATGGCGTAGATCACCTGGCCGAGACCGTAGCCGCGGAAGGCTCCCGATGGCAGGTTATTTGTGTAAACCGACTGGGCATCCACGCGCTTATTGGCGCAGCGATAGACGCTGATCGACTCGTGGATCGAGTGATACAGCACGCCGATGCCGTGGTTTCCGTAGGCGCCGGTGTCCATCAGCTGGTCGATGACCATGGCCGTGAGTGTGCCATCGGATGCCGCGGCCAGCGTCACTTCGACCCGCATCGGATGCCGGGGAGAGGCACGCGTGAACTCATCCACGCGCGTGAACTCATACTGCACGGGGCGGCCGGTGGCGCGGACCGCTAGCGCGACCAGGTCTTCCGTAAAGAGCTCCTGCTTGCCCCCGAAGCCGCCGCCGACGCGCGCGGTGAACACCCGAACCGCGTCTTTGCGCAGGCCGAAGATATGGCACAGCTCGTCGCGCACCAAAAACGGCACCTGCGAGGAGGTGCGAATCACAAGCCGCCCCACTGCGTCGAGCCAGCCGCGGGCCGCATGTGTCTCGAGGGCGGCGTGGTTGACGCGCTGGGTCCGCCACACGCCGGTGACGACAGCATCGGCGGCGGCGATCGCAGCCTCGACATCGCCGGTCTCGCCGTGAAACTCGGCCACGGTGTTGCGCTGCGGGGCAGCGATCCGCGACTGCGGCCCCTTCTCGGCATGCAGTAGCGGTGCCCCCGGCGAGCGAGCGATGTGGGGATCGAAGACCGCGGGCAGCTCCTCGTACTCCACCACGATCGCGTCGAGCGCGAGGGTGGCGATGGCCACCGAGTCCGCGACGACCGCGGCAACCCGTTGATTGCGAAAGCGCAGCACCCGATCGAAGACGAGGGTGTCATCCGGATCGTCGGTACGGTGTTCGTGACGCCCGGTCGAGAACAGCGTGGCGGGGGAGTCGCGGTAGTCGAGAATCGCGTGCACGCCGGGCAAAGCGAGCGCCGGCCCGGTATCGATCGAGACGATGCGCGCGTGCGCTAGCGGACTGCCGAGTACGGCGACGTGCAGCAGCGCGGTGGTGTGCAGGTCGAGGGTGTACGGCTCGCGACCGGTGACCACGCGCAGGGCCGCTGGCGGCGCGACCGATCGGCCAGCGGCATCCCCGATCGGCGCAATCTCGGTGTTGGCGACCCCGCAGATGGCGTCTTCAATCGATCGGTACCCGGTGCAGCGACACAGGTTGCCCTTCAACAGGCGGGGCAGATCCTGCCGGTCGGCCGCGCTGAAGGTCGAGGCCGTCACAATCATTCCGGCCGTGCAAAACCCGCACTGAAATCCGCCGGCGGCGACGAAAGCCTGTTGCAGTGGATGCGGCGCCTCTGGCATTCCGAGCCCTGCCACCGTCGTGACGCTCGCGCCGTCGAGCCGATGCGCCGGGTAGATGCAGGAGTGCACGGGGGCGCCGTCCAGCAGCACCGAGCACGCCCCGCAGTCGCCCGCGTCACAGCCCTTCTTGACGTCGAAGTGCTCCAGATCACGCAGCAGGGAGCGCAAGACCTGCCCGGGGGTGGGTGTTACTTCGACCGGTGAGCCGTTCACCTCGAACTTCATGCCAACTCCTCCAGCAGTTCGAGCGCGAAGCGGCGGCTCATCGCCTGCCGCCAGTCGGGGGAGCCGTGCGCGTCGTCATACCAGTCGTCGATCGCATCAACGGCGGCGGCGAGCGCGTGTGCAGAGGGCCAGTGTTCGAAGCGCAGCTGGTGCGGACGGTGGGTGCCGCCCGAGATGGTGAACAGGCCGGGCCGGGCGATCACCAGTGTGCCGGTGCGGCCGAGGGGCGAAAGAGCGATACGCCGAAAGCCCGAACTGCCCAGCGATTCGAGCGGGATCTCGATCGCCCTGATCACTTCGCCGGGTTCCAGCACGTTGCTCTGCACGCCGGTGACGAAGTCGGCAGCGGGCACGCGTCGCTCGGCGGTCGCGGTCCAGAGCACGAGCGTCGCGTCCAACGCGACGGCAAGAGATGTCATCGAACCGGCCGGCAACGAGAGCGCGATATTGCCGCCGACCGTGGCGACCCGCTGGATCTTCCAGGAGGCCAGCAGGGAGTCCGCACACTGCAGAAACAGGGGCGAGTCGGGCAGATCGCGCAGTGTCTGGATGGTGCAGGTCGCCGCGAGGGTGAGGGCATCGGCGCTGCGGGTGACCGGCTGCCAGGGCATCCCGAGCAGGTCGACAATGCCGGTGACGTGCGCCTGTTCCTCCGAGTAAAGCCAGGTGCCGCCGCCGATCACGGCCTCGCCGGGCGCGAGCGCGAGGTCGCTTCGAGAGCGAGCGACCCTGACTGACTGCACGGCGATGAGATCCATTGTCCCACTAGTCAACATCACCGATGCGACCCACGTATAACGCGAGGGAAGTGCAGACGTAGGATCGGCTCATGGCGAAGCTGGCGGTGCACTTTGGTGCGGGCAATATCGGGCGCGGTTTTGTCGCCCAGTCTCTGCACGAGAGCGGCTACGAGGTCATTTTCGCCGACGTCAGCGACGATCTCATCGGCGCCCTTCAAGCCCAGTCGAGCTACCACGTGATCGAGGTCGGCGAGGGCGCCCAGACCAGAGTGGTCGACAACTACCGCGCGCTCAACTCGCGCACGCACGAGGCCGAGGTTGCTGCCGCAATCGCCGCCGCCGACATCGTTACCACGGCGGTCGGCGCGCGCATCCTGCGATTCGTCGCCCCCGTCATCGCCCGCGGCCTCAACGAGCGCACCCGCGCGGAGCCACTCGTGGTGATCGCGTGCGAGAACGCGATTGGTGGCACCGACATGCTGGCCGCCGAGGTGCGTAAGCACTCGCCCGCCCACAACGCCGTTTTTGCGAACTGCGCGATCGACCGCATCGTGCCCGAGCAGTCCGGTGGCCTGGATGTCACCATCGAGTCGTTCTTCGAATGGGTCGTCGACAGCACCCCCTTCGCCCGCGCGCCCTTCAACGGCAGCACCCCCGACATCTATGGAGTCACCTGGGTCGACGACCTGACGCCGTTCATCGAGCGCAAGCTTTTCACCGTCAACACCGCTCACGCCGCGGCCGCCTATCACGGCATCGATCGCGGGTTCGTGTCGATCCGCGAGGCGCTGGCTACGCCAGAATTGCAGGCCGAGATTCGTGCGGTGCTTGCAGAGACAGCCGAACTGCTCGTCGCCAAGCATGGTGTCGATCCCGCCGAACAGCAGGCCTATATCGAGAAGACCCTTACCCGCATCTCCAATCCCGACCTGCCAGACACCTGCGAGCGAGTCGGCCGTAACCCGCTGCGCAAGCTCTCCCGGCACGAGCGTTTCATCGGGCCGGCGGCAGAGCTGGCCGAGCGCGGCCTCGACAGTTGGAACCTGCTCAATGCGGTCGGCGCGGCCCTGCGCTTCGACGTTCATACCGATGCCGAAAGCGTCGAACTGCAGGCGATGCTGGCGAGCGGGATGCCCGTGGCCGACATAGCAGCAGCCATCACCGGCCTTGAGCAGGGGCATCCCCTGTTCCCCGGCGTTGTCGAAGTGCTCGAACTTCGCCTTGCGCGATAGGGTTTCGCCATGATTGCGGATCCCGACGACGACGCCCTGTCGTGGGGTAGCGGCAGCGACCCGAGTCACGTCGATGGCCCCGCGCCGGTCGTTGCGGCCGCTTCAGGGGCAACTCCCGTTTCGGCTTCCGCGGCCCCGCCCCCCTCGGCTCCTCGCACCGAGGTCATCGTCGAGCCGGCCGTGAAGCCCGCTATCGGGTCCCTTCAACTCGTCACCTACGGCGTCCTCGCCGGGGTCTACCTGATCTACACGCTGGGCTGGGTCGTGTCGATCCAGCGGCTGAACAAGGTGCAGGTGGTCTCGACCGACGCGCTCAACGCCGTCCTGTTCGGCTTCGGCGAGATTCTGGCGATGGCGAGCCCGGCGCTCTGGTTCGCCGCGACGTTGACGCTCACCCGGGGGCGTAAACCGATCGTGCGGCTGCTCTGGATCCTGGTCGGGCTGGTCGCGGTCATCCCGTGGCCCTTCGTTCTGGGAGCGTGGATCTGATGGCGTCTGCGGCCGACGCACCTATCCCCACCGACCCGTCCCCAGCGCGGCCCACCGGCGCGCAGCTTCCTCCCCAGGTGCCGAAGCCTCGCCGTTACGGCGTGCCGAGTCTCATCATCGCCGCGCTGTTCGGCCTGCTCTACGCCTACTCCGTGTGGCAAGCGATCGGCAACATGGTCAACCTGCCGGCGTTCTACGACGCGCTCGGGGTCGGCTCGAAGAATGTGCCGTGGTGGCTGCTCTGGATCGGCGTGGCGATCCCGATCGCCGGTTACCTCATCGCTTTCGCGGCAGGCCGGCGCCGCAACGTCGGAGCCAAGGCCGTGATCTTCATTCTCGGGCTGGCCCTCGGCGCGTCGCTCGGCATCGGGGTGCTCGCCGTCGAAGACGTGCTGCGTCCCGTCGTGATCGTCGCCCCGCGCTAGCCCGCCCCTTTCCTCATTCGCACTTCCATAATTCAGGACTGGATGTCGCTACCGCGGCTACTGAGGCCTGTGGCGATCCGAGAACGCAACTGTGACCACTCCAGCACCACACTGTCCTGAATAATGAAAGGGCAGATGAATGGGTCAGATGGCGGCGAGCGCGCAGAGCAGCACCAGCACCAGCTGAGCGACGTAGCGCGGCCAGAAGGCAAACGCCGCCCTGCCGAAACGCTCCGGGTGTAATGACGCGTACGAGTTGGCCGGGAACACGGCCACCAGGAACAGCACGAGGGCCATGCCGGCGGCGAACTGGGTGGCCGGCACGAGCAGCCCGATTCCCCCGGCGATCTCGCAAACTCCCGTGAATGCCACCAGCCAAGCACCGCTCGGCCAGCCCGGCCGGTTGAGCGCCGGCGGGATCATCGCGGCCATGCCCCGAGCGATCTTCGGGATGAAGTGGGTAACTCCCATAAACACAAACACCGCGGCGAGCACCCCGCGAAGGGTCCACTGCAGCAGTTCGGGGAGGGGCACTCGTACATTGTCGCCCACCTCGACGGGTCGCGGCAGGCCCGGCCAAGCAGCACGGGTAACGGCAGCCCGAGGTACCTGAAGCCCGGGGCAACACAGCAGGAGGTAACACGGCATGCCGCCCCAGCACTATTCGGTAAAGTTGTCGGGGTTGCGCAGACGCGCCCAAACCTCCAGACGCGCCCAACCCTCCGACCGTAAGGACTCGATCCCGTGGCCAAGCCGATCGTGCTGATCGCCGAAGAACTTTCTCCCGCCACCGTCGAGGCTCTCGGCCCCGACTTCGACGTCATCAACGTCGACGGCACCGACAGGGTCGCGCTGCTGGCGGCGCTGGCGACCGCGAGTGCGGTG
>JANXTJ010000068.1 GCA_025352485.1 Salinibacterium sp. | reverse complement strand
AAGCGATTGAGCTGGTCGACCTGCACGTTGATGAGCAGAACGCTGTGCGGCGCGAGTTCGTTGGCGAGCTGGGGACCGTAGGCCTCATCGACCTCGAGCACAGCAACGTCCTCGGTCAACCGACCGTCGAGGGGAATCGTGGCAAGTATCGCGGACGCGATGCCCTGCGGAAGGTTCGCACCGGTCTGATTCGAGAAGACCGACAGGCCGTGTGCACGAAGGATCGCGGTGAGCATGTGCGTCGTCGTCGACTTGCCATTCGAGCCCGAGACGAATACGACTCCGAGCCGGAGATGCTCGACGGCCCGTGTGAGAAGGCGTGGCGAAAGGGCCAGCGCTACACGCCCGGGAACGGCAGATCCGCCGCCTCGCAAACGCAATACTGCGCGAGCGAGGCGACCGGCGAGGATCGCCAGCGCGGTCAGGGTGAGTTCCTACTCGAGGTAATCGCGCAGCGACTGCGACCGTGACGGGTGACGGAGCTTGGCCATTGTCTTCGACTCGATCTGGCGGATGCGCTCCCGCGTCACACCGAACGTGTCACCGATCTGGTCGAGTGTTTTCGGCATCCCATCGCCGAGGCCGAAGCGCATGCGGATAACCCCCGCTTCGCGCTCACTGAGAGAATCGAGCAGGCTTTCCAGCTGCTTCTGCAGCATGGTGAATCCGACCGCGTCGGCGGGAACGACGGCCTCAGTGTCCTCGATGAGGTCACCGAACTCGCTGTCACCGTCTTCGCCGAGCGGAGTGTGCAGCGAGATCGGCTCGCGGCCGTACTTCTGTACCTCTATGACCATTTCCGGCGTCATGTCGAGCTCGCGGCTCAACTCTTCCGGAGTGGGTTCGCGGCCGAGGTCCTGCAGCATCTGGCGCTGCACACGGGCGAGCTTGTTGATGACCTCGACCATGTGCACGGGGATGCGGATCGTGCGAGCCTGGTCTGCCATCGCGCGGGTGATCGCCTGGCGGATCCACCACGTCGCGTAGGTCGAGAACTTGAAGCCCTTGGTGTAGTCGAACTTCTCGACCGCACGGATCAGGCCGAGGTTGCCCTCCTGAATAAGGTCGAGGAACTGCATCCCGCGACCGGTGTAGCGCTTGGCCAGTGAGACCACGAGGCGAAGGTTCGCCCCGAGCAGGTGGCTCTTGGCGCGCTGACCGTCTTTTGCCACCCACTGCAGTTCGCGGCCCAGTGGGCTCTTGAGCTCGGCGGCCGACATGTGCGAAAGCTTGTCTTCGGCGAAGAGGCCCGCCTCGATGCGCATGGCCAGCTCGACCTCCTCGGCCGCGTTGAGTAGCGCGACCTTCCCGATCTGCTTCAGGTAGTCCTTGACGGGGTCGGCGGTCGCTCCGGTAATCGCACTGGAGTAGACGGGAACTTCGTCCTCATCGTCGACCAGCGAAAGGACGAGGGCTCCGGCTGGCAGAGCGTCGTCTTTGCTTGACGACTTTTCGTCATCGTCGTCATCGTCGTCTTTGGCCTCATCGGCGTCTGCATCAGCCTCAACCGCGGCAACGACCACGACGACTTCTTCCTCGCCGCCGTCATCGATCTCGCCCGGTTCGTCTGACTCGTCGCTGGACTCGTCATCGGATTTCGCAGCGGCACCGCGCTTGGCTGGTGCCTTCGCGGCGGCCTTTGCGGCTGGCTTCTTCGCGGCGGCTTTGGCTGTGGTCGCCTTGACTGGGGTCGTTTCGATCAGGTCATCGTCGACAACCGTGCTCGCGGCTGCGCTCTTCGTCGGCGCCTTCGCCATCGCCATCGATGCTTTCGCCGTTGATGCCTTGGTGGTTGATGTCTTTGCGGCGGCGGTTTTCGTCGCCGTCGATGCGGCTGCGGTCACGGGCGCCTGCGTGCGAGTTGCCATGGAAATACCTTTCGGTGGTGTGGGGCTGCCTCGCGCTGCTCGCCCTCGCGGCCGACCATCGTTTTTCGACAGCACTAAGACCCTTGTCAAGTCCTGCGCCACCGCACTTCGGAAAGTGTTGTGACTCCAATGGACTAGACCGGGTCTCTTCTATAATTA
>JANXTJ010000009.1 GCA_025352485.1 Salinibacterium sp. | reverse complement strand
GGTGCTGCTCGGCCTCGCCGTGCAGCCCGTTAACCCGCCGGCTCACCTGAAGCTCAGCATCATGGATGCGCTGGCCACGACCCCGCAGCTCGCTCCGCTTCCGCTGGTTGTCGAGCCTTCGGCCGATCCATTTGCCGGCAGGGCCAAGACCGGCACGGCGGCCGCAAAAGCCCAATCCCGGTGGTTTGCCCGTCCCGTAATGGCGCTCGCCGCTGCCGCAGCCGCGATTGCCCTCATCTTCGGTGGCGGCGCGCTGGCAACCTCGCTCAATCAGCACACCGAGCAGCAGGCGCAGGCCGATCAACTTGCCGCGATCAATTCGGCGAGCGATTCGCAGCGCATCGCAGCGGTCATGAGTACCGGCGGTTCGGCGACGCTGGTCTGGTCGGCAGGGCTTGAGAGCTCCGCCCTCATTATGGATGGCCTGAAGCCACTCGCGCCGAATAAGGTCTACCAGCTCTGGTACATCGACTCCACGCACGCCCGCCCGGCCGGTACCTTCACGGTGGGGGCCTCCGGCAGCACGTGGCGGGTGCTCACCGGGAAGATGGGCGCGGGCGACTCTGTCGGCGTGACCATCGAACCGGCAGGCGGATCCACGGCTCCAACCACGGCACCGCTGGTTGCGATAACGCCCGCCTAATCCGCGTGGCGGCGTGGCGACGCCTCCTCCGAGATTCACGGGGTGGCAGCTTCTGGCATAGGTTGGGGCGTGTCACAAGACAGACACGACCCGAAGGAGCACCACCATGCCCGCCACCGGCCCCGACTTCATCTCCCTGCAAGCCCGCGATCTCATCGCCTCGCAGGCGTTTTACGAGAAGTATCTCGGTCTCGTGCGATCCCTGGTGGGCCCGCCGCACGCCGTCGTTTTCGACACCAAACCGATCGCATTCGCTCTGCGCGACATTATCGCTGGCACCGACCTTGCATCCGTGCCTCAGCCCGGAATTGGGGCGGCGATCTGGCTTCATGCCACCGACGTGCAAGACATTCACGATGCCCTCGTAGCCGACGGCCACACGATCGTCTCTGCCCCGATCGACGGGCCTTTCGGTCGCACCTTCAGTTTCGCCGACCCCGACGGCTACCAGATCACCCTTCACGACCGCGCCTAACGTTCCCCGCCGGCAAACGCGCCGGCCGGGAAGGTGTTCAGACAAAACGAAAGGCTCCCGCACAGCGCCGGAGCCTTTCGTTGGCGGTGAAGTATTAGGGGCGGAGAATCAACCGAATTTGCCGGAGACGTAGTCTTCGGTTGCCTGCACGGAGGGCTTCGAGAAGATCGTGCGGGTGTCGTCGTACTCGATCAACCGGCCGGGCTTTCCGGTGCCGGCAATGTTGAAGAATGCCGTGCGGTCAGAGACGCGGGATGCCTGCTGCATATTGTGAGTCACGATCACGATCGTGTAATCGCGCTTGAGTTCCTCGATGAGGTCTTCGATGGCCAGCGTCGAGATCGGGTCGAGGGCAGAACACGGCTCGTCCATCAGGATGACCTCTGGCTCGACGGCAATCGCGCGCGCGATACACAGCCGCTGCTGCTGGCCGCCGGAGAGACCCATCCCGGGCCGGTCGAGGCGATCCTTGACCTCGTTCCAGAGGTTCGCGCCCTGCAGCGACTTCTCGACGAGCACGTCACCATCGGCCTTCGAGATTTTGCGGTTGTTGAGGGTGACGCCCGCCAGAACGTTGTCACGGATCGACATTGTCGGGAACGGGTTCGCGCGCTGGAAGACCATCCCGACCTGCCGGCGCACCAGAACGGGGTCGACACCCGGCCCGTAGAGGTTATTGCCGTCGATCATGACCTCACCTTCGACGTGAGCTCCCGGGATCACCTCGTGCATGCGATTGAGCGTGCGCAGGAAGGTGGATTTGCCGCATCCGCTAGGCCCGATGAGGGCGGTGACGGTTCGGGGCTCGATAGACATCGTCACGCCCTCTACGGCGAGGAAGTCGCCGTAGTAGACGTTGAGATCGGTTACTTCGATGCGCTTAGACACAGTGTTCTCTTAATCCGTTCTCCGGCCGGGACTACCTTGCGCCCTTGGGGGCGAAGGCCTTGGCAATAATTCTGGCGATGATGTTAAGGATGACCACAATAATCACCAGGAGCAAAGCGGCTCCCCACGCGGAGGCATTCGATGCCGCGATGTCTTGCCCCGGAAACTTGTACCCGGTGTAGGCGAGCACGGGGAGGGTCTGCATCGGCCCGCTGAACGGGTTGGCGTTGAAGTTGTCGGTGAAGCTTGCCGCCATGAAGATCGGGGCCGTCTCACCGATGACGCGGGCAATGGCGATCATCACGCCGGTGATGATTCCAGCGATCGCGGTCGGGAGCACGATTCTGGTGATCGTCGAGAACCGCGAGACTCCGAGGGCGAAAGATGCTTCCCGCAGGTCGTGCGGCACGAGGCGCAGCATTTCTTCGCAGGAACGCACGACGATGGGGATCATCAGCACCGACAGGGCTACCGATGCGGAGAAGCCGCTGAATGCCTTCGGCCCCACGATAAGCGTGAAAAGCGAGAAGGCGAATAGGCCAGCCACGATGGAGGGGATTCCGGTCATCACGTCGACCAGGAAGGTCACCGTGCGCGCCACCCACTGCCCGGCCTGAGCGTATTCGACGAGGTAGATGGCGGTCAGGATGCCGATCGGCACCGACATCACGGCCGCGATCCCGGTGATCTCCAGTGTGCCCACGACGGCCTGAAGGGCGCCGTGAGACACCGTGACCGCGAGGGTGTCTGGGTCAAAGACCGATCCGCCCGTCGTCGAGATGAACGCCCAGTTGAGCTGGCCGATTCCCTTTACCGTGACGGTCACGAGTGTGGACACGAGCGGAGCCACAGCAAGCAGGAAGGCGATGAAGACGAGGCTGCGCACGATTCTGTCGGTGGCCCTGCGTCGGTTCTCCGCAAGGCTGGATAGCACCCCGAGGGCGACGAGATACAGCACAACGCTCAGGAATACCCAGCCGCCCACGCTAAAGGCACTCATCAACGCCATGACGCCGCCCACGATCAGCAGTGCCCCGGCGATCACATAGAGTTCGATGAACTTCGGCAGTTGGCCGGTGGTGAGGGTATTGGTGATGGGCCTTTGCGGCGGCCTGAGCCTCGAACCGACCGACGTCGTCA
>JANXTJ010000317.1 GCA_025352485.1 Salinibacterium sp. | reverse complement strand
GAAATCGCCACGAGGGCGCGAATATCCGCGTCGTCGTCGGCGATCACAACGGTATAGGTCATGGCGTTCGCATTCCCGGCAGTGCCGAGTCAAGTAGCGCAAGAATCTGGGCGCCGGTGAAGGGTTTGGGCAGAATCGCGTCGGCCACGGGAAATTCGAACGCATCGAGCACGGAGGTGACCACGATTTTGCAGGAGGGCAGATCCGAGCGCACCCTGAGCACGAGATCGGCCCCGCTCATGCCGGGCAGCACGAGGTCGATGATGGCGAGATCGGGCGACTCGCTGCGATAGGCGGCGATCGCTCCTTCGCCGGTTCCGACGGTCGTCACCGAGCAGCCCGCGCGCTCGAGATGCTTACGAAGCAGCCCGGCTTGCTCTTCGCTGTCCTCTACGACGAGCACACGCATGGCGGTCGCAGTGCCCCCTGGGTTGCTCATCAGTGCTCCCCAAACCGTGGGTAGGTGCTTCGAGGGCAGGCCGGTTTTGCCCGAATTCGTTAGTTTCACTGTACGCGGGAGGCCCTCCCCGAGCGAGGCGATGCCCACCCCCAATGCGAGTGAGCCCCGAACGCGGGCGGTCAGCGCGGGATGACGGCGAAGCGCCTTAACGCGAGCGCGGGATTGGCCTGCCGCACGCTCGCAATCCGCTCGAGGGACACCTCGGCGACGGCCACAGCGGTCTGCTCCCCGACGGTCGCCAGCTCGACACCCATCGGGTCGACGACCATGCTGTTGCCCACGCCGATCGGCGGCGCATGATCGGCTGCAGCGAGGTAAATCGTGTTCTCGATCGCCCGCGCGGTGATCAGTGTGCGCCAGTGCTGTTCTTTGAGCGGCCCGCGCACCCACTCCGCCGGCACGATAACGAGGTTCGCGCCGGCGTCGACAATGCGGCGCGTGACCTCCGGAAAGCGCAGGTCGTAACAGGTCTGCAGCCCCACCGTGAAGCCCTCCCAACCGAAAACCTGTGGCTCGTCGATGGCGCCCGCGAGCACCCAGTCCGACTCGCGCTGGCCGAACGCGTCGTAGAGGTGAAGCTTGCGATAGCTGGCAACCATCGAGCCGGCGGGCGACAGCGCCACGACGGTGTTCGACAGCAGAGTCGGGTCGGCCGTCGCCTCGAGAACTCCGGCGACCAGCGTGATCGAGAGCCCGACGGCGAGCGCCGCAAGACCCGTCACGAAGGGCCCATCGAGGGGTTCGGCGGCATCCAACCAGCTCTGGTCCATTGTGGGTGTGAAGTACGACGAATATTCGGGGAAGACGACGAGGGTAGCCCCCCTGGCCACGGCGGCCGTCGCCAGCTCACGCATCACAGCGAGGTTGAGGGTGGCGTCATCACCCGGAACGAACTGGGCCACCGCGAGCAAGCTCATGCCCGCTGCCACCAGTCGTCGAACGGCGTCACCGGCACGGTGCGCTTGTGCTGGGTGGCGATGTACCGCAGTTGGATCGCGTCGGCCACCTCGGGAGCCAGCTCTTTGCCCTCGAGGTAGTCGTCAATCTGAGTGTAGCTGAGGCCCAGATTTGCCTCATCGGTTTGGCCGGGGGTGTCGTCGAGCAGGTCGGCGGTCGGCGCCTTGAGGTAGAGCCGCTCGGGCGCTCCGAGATGCTGAAGCAGCGCGCGACCCTGCCGCTTGGTCAGGCCGGTGAGGGGCAGGATGTCCGCGCCGCCATCACCGAACTTGGTAAAGAATCCGGTGACGGCTTCGGCCGCGTGATCGGTGCCCACCACCAGAAGTCTCAACTGGCCCGCGATCGCATACTGCGCCACCATGCGCGATCGGGCTTTCACGTTGCCCTTGGTGAAGTCGATCATCTTCTCGCCCGTGGCGCCGAGGTACTCGGCCTCGAAGCCATCGACAGCGTGCCCGATATTGAAGGTCACCGAATTGTCGGGCGCGATGAAGGCGAGGGCGAGCTGGGCATCCTCTTCGTCGGCCTGCACGTTGTAGGGCAGGCGCACAGCGGTGAACTGTGCGGTGTGTCCCTCGGCGCGCAGCTCTGCGGCGGCACGCTGACACAGCGCACCGGCGAGAGTCGAATCTTGGCCACCGCTGATGCCGAGCGCAAAACCGGCGGCACCGGAGACGAGAAGGTACTCCTTCAGGAAGTCGGTGCGCATGCGTACCTGCTCGGCCACATCAATCGTGGGCTGCACGTTGAGGTCGTAAATGATCCGGGCCTGCAGGGGATTCATACTGACGAATCTACGCCAGCCGAACAGTGTCAGGCTGCGCGCGCGACATCCTTGCGGATGACGCCAGCAACCCTCGCATCGCGATCAACCCGCGCGCCGTCGGCAACCTTCGAACCCGCACTGATCCGCGAATGACTTCCGACTTTTGAGCCGCGCCCGACGATCGCCTGCTGGCCAACGTGAACGTTGCTGCCGATGAAAGCGCCCGCGCCAACAAACGCGTCAACGTCGATCCAACTGCCCGCGCCGATCCACGCGTTGACCCCGATCTCTGCACCCTGCTCCACATAGGCCGACTCATTGATGAACGCACTCGGGTGCGCCGTCGCCTTCATCGAAACCACACCGCGCCCGTTATCGTGGCGACGATACTTGCTGACGCTTCCCGCGTCATCTTCAACCTCTTCGAAAACCCTTTTCATCACATCTCCCGCGCCGCTTGTCGAATGCGCAGCGCTTCTTTCGGGTATAACGCCGAAGCTGCGCACAATATGCCCGCGCGGCGGTCCCTATAATCCAGCAGCACTAATCCAGCAGCACGTCGATGCCGAGCGGTGCACAGAGGTCGGATAGCCATCCTGTTTCACCGAGGTCGGCAAATATCCTCGCGAAGGTCTGATCTGATGCGAAATCATCCTCGTCGAGTCGATCGCCGAAGAACATGTATGCCCGGTCGGTGTTGCAACGGGCGCTCATCCAGACGATGCCGTCGAGTCGCGCGGCGCTGTCGGTGTATCCGTGCGCGGCGATTGCCCACCGGACGGTTGCCGCGTATTCCGTGCGATCGGTGTCGGTGAGCTGGCCCGCTGTTACGCCGAGTTGCCTCAGCCCTAGCCCATGAAATGCGGCCAGCCGAATTTCTCTTTTCGGTGTCAGACGGTTCATCACCTTGGCGTTGTAGGCGGACTGCACCAGCTGCCCGCCGGAGAGCGGCACGTCATGCAGGATCGTCTCCGCCACCGCCGCCTGCTCGGTGCTCGCGGCGTAGAGCACAGGAACCAGAGGAGCCCCCGGCACCACAGAATCGGCGAAGAAATGAAATCGCCCAGATCCGAGCCCCGTTGCGTTAAATTCGGCGGGCCCACGTAGATTGCCATGCACTCGATACAGGAGCGATCCCGCTGCGAGAATCTCGGTCGCCGGAGTGAACGGGATGGGCGGCGCGGGAACGCTCACCAATCGGTGACCATGACCGACACGGCAATCTGGACCATGTTGTCGTCGTCGAGGTGATCTACCGGCCGTGAGCCGGCGAATGCACCAGATGGCGCACACAGCCAGAGCACCAGGCTGGCATCTGTCCAGCCGGCGGCCTCGGCGGCCGTCAGCAGATCCTTGATAGCGGGCTTCACCGCGCCGTCTGCACCAAATTGGAACCCCGGATACAGATAGCGATTCAGGCGCTCGACGCCGACAATTTGGCCGCGTTTGCGCATGTCTGAGGCGATGTTTCGATGTGGCGAGGATGAGCCAATCAGCTTTGCCACTTCGACGCTTTGGAGCATGCCGAACTCGTCGTCGATTCGATGCCAGGCGTTTTCGGTGGCTTGAACGGCGCGCGTGAAACCGGCAGGCACCATCGGGAGCTTCGAGATCGCATTGCCGACGCTCTGTCTGCTTTGCAGGCGCAGCCGTACTTGGGTGATTACCTCGTCGAGTTCCGCTCTGGCAACGCCCGCACGGGCTAACTCGTGTTCCAGCGTGGGCTGCTGAACCGATAGTGAATTCATGCCAACTCCGATCATTACGCTTCAGGCTACCGTAATGAACGCAATGTCGGGTCGATGACGCCTACGCCGTCGCCGAGATGCGTGATTGACGTCAAAGTTTTGAAATTTCCCACCGTAACCGCCTTTAGTAACGCAACGCGTTATGCTTGCTGAGTGATCCAGTCGTTCGCGGATAAGGAAACCGAGCACGTCTGGAATCGCAGGCATGTCCGCACGTTTGGCTCCGACCTTCAGCGGGTTGCTAATCGCAAACTGCTGATTCTCGATGCCGCTGAGAATATCAACGACCTT
This sequence comes from Salinibacterium sp., assembly GCA_025352485.1. Lineage (GTDB taxonomy): Bacteria > Actinomycetota > Actinomycetes > Actinomycetales > Microbacteriaceae > Rhodoglobus. The sequence goes on along the minus strand of JANXTJ010000317.1, from coordinate 8,146 downwards.
CGGATTCCACCGGGCAACCGCCTCGAGCAGCTGCACGGCAATCGGCAAGGACAACACAGCATCCGCATCAACGACCAATGGCGCATCTGCTTCACCTGGACATCCGCAGGGCCGGCAGACATCGAGATAACCGACTACCACTGAGAGGAGCGACCATGACAATCGCACACAAGCCGATCCACCCCGGAGAAATCCTCTTGGAAGAATTCTTGAACCCGTTAGGCATCACGCAGTATCGGCTGGCACAGACCATCTCAGTGCCGGCTCGACGCATCAATGAGATCGTCCACGGTAAGCGAGCAATCTCGCCTGATACTGCCCTGCGCCTATCTCGCGCTCTCGGTACTTCTGATCGCTTTTGGATGAACCTGCAAACCCGTTACGACCTCGACATCGCCGTCTCCCGAAATCACGAACAATTTGATCAGATCAAACCGCTGCTCTCTGCCTGAGGCCGCGGGACGCTGTTTTAGGTCGCGTGACTGCGGAAACAAAAAAGGCCCGGACACCAAGGACTACCTGGCATCCGGACCGGTTGGTGACCCCAACGGGATTCGAACCCGTGTTACCGCCGTGAGAGGGCGGCGTACTAGGCCACTATACGATGGGGCCGTCACGACAACTACACGAGTATGCCACACCCGCAAGCGCCCTCAAAACAGCGGGCCGAAGGCGTTCAGCTCGCCAGGCTCGACCTGGCCCAGCATCCGGCCCAGCACCCGACCGCGCATCCGGCCCGGCACAGCCCTAGAAGGCCGGACCGCTCGGCGGCGCGAGCAGGAGGAGGGCACCGGGCAGTACCTCGATGTCGAGGGGAAGAGTCGCGATCCGCTCCCCGTCCGCGTAGGCGACCACGCCCGGCGACTCGATCCGCACCGTCTTCACGCGGTGAATCGTCACCCGTGAATCGGTCACATGCTCGCCCGAAAATACCCTCGGGAAAATGCGCAAAAACGAGAACCTCGACAGGGCCTGAACCACGAGCACGTCGAATAGGCCGTCGTTGACCTTGGCAGCCGGGGTGACTTTCATGCCCCCACCAATCGAAATGTTGTTGCCGACACTGATCAGGGCACCGGTCGTGGCCAGCTCTGTGCCGTCGAGAACGAGGCGATACGGGATCGGTTTGAGCCGCGCCAGTTCGAGCCCGAGCGCGATCATGTACCGACTGGGGCCTTTCGGATGCCGCATATTGTTGGCGCGCTCGTTGACGATCGCATCGAAACCGGCCGAGAGCACGCAGGCGAACATGCGCGACGCGGGCTCCCCGGTCAGCTCATCGACGTAACGCGCGAGCCCCACATCCGCCGCCAACGGGGGTCGGGTGAGCGCCTCTGTGAGCACCGCGATTGCGGCCTCGGTGTTGCCGAAGGGGATGCCCAGCCCCCTGGCCATATCATTGCCCGTGCCCGACGGCACGATGCCCAGCGGCACCGTCGTTGCGGCCACGAGGTTGGCGCCCATGTTCACCATGCCGTCGCCGCCCACCACCACGAACGCATCAGGTTTCGTCGAAATCGCCGCGCGGCTCTCCACCGTCAGCTGCTCGAAGTCCGGCTCCTGCAGAGCCGTCACGTCGTGCCCATGGGCGCGCAGGGCCGTCACGACGGCCGGGCCAACATCCCTGCCCTTACCGAACGATGCTGTCGGGTTAATCGCCACCACTAGGCGTAGTGGCTTCGTCGTCGTCACGGGCTAAGTATGCCGCGGCTGGGTCATACCGGGCGGCGCAACGTCAGCAGCCGCAACAACTGCGCGTTCGCGGCGACGATGATGGTCGACACCGACATCAACAACGCTGCGAGCGCCGGCGGCAGTAGGATGCCCGCGCCGAACGCTACCCCAGCGGCGAGCGGAATCCCGATCACGTTGTAGCCGGTCGCCCAGAACAGGTTCTGCAGCTCTTTGCGCCAGGTTGCCCGGCTGAGGGTGAGCAGCGCGAGCACGGCGCGCGGATCGCTGGAGGCCAGCACGATGCCAGCCGACTCGATGGCGATATCCGAACCCGCGCCGATCGCGATACCGACGGTCGCGCGAGCGAGGGCTGGCGCATCGTTTACGCCATCACCGACCATGGCCACCCGCAGCCCCTCGGCCTGAAGCTTCTCGATAACCTCCGCCTTCTGGGCGGGCAGCACCTCGGCAAACACCTCCGTGATGCCGACCTGCGCCGCGATCCACTCCCCCACCCGCTGCGTGTCGCCGGTGAGCATGGCCACGCGCACGCCGCGCTTCTGCAGGGCGAGAACGGCCTCGAGCGACTCGGGCCGCACGGTGTCGGCGAGCGCGAGCATCCCGAGCACATCGTCGCCTGCGATCAGGTAAACCAGCGTCGCCCCGGTCGCCCCGAGTTCCCGCGACGAGTGAACGAGCTCGGGAGCCAGAACGAGCGAGCGCTCGGTCAGCACCCGGCCGCTCGCGACGATCAGCACGCGGCCGGCCACCGTCGCTTGCACACCCCGGCCGGCCAGCGCAGAAAATTTCGACGCCCGCGCTTTCTTCAGCCCGCGGGATTTCGCCTCGGAGACAATTGCACGCCCGATCGGATGCTCGGATGACGCCTCGACCGCCGCCGCGAGGGCGAGCACCTCGTCGGCGGTCGTCTCGCCCGCTCCCAGCACCGCCGCCACGCCCTGCCGGCCCGTCGTGAGCGTGCCCGTCTTATCGAAGACGACGACGTCGATGCGTCTGGCGTCTTCGAGGGCGATCCTCTTCTTCACCAGGATGCCATTGCGGGCACCCAGCGCGGTGGAAATCTGCGAGACCAGCGGGATCGCCAGCCCCAGAGCGTGCGGGCAGGCGATAACGAGCACGCTGACCACTCGCTCGAGAACGAAAGCCGGATCACCGGGCTTGAGAATGAGCCAGACCCCGAGGGTCACGATCGCGGCGCCCACCGCCACATAGAACAGCACGGCCGCTGCCCGATCGGCCAGCAGCTGCGCGCGTGATTTGCTCGATTGCGCGTCGGCGACAAGCTTCATGATGCCGGCGACGGCCGTCTCGCCACCGGTCTTTGTCACCCGCACCCGCAGCGCGCCCAAGCCGTTGGTCGAGCCCGCGACCACGGCAGCCCCGACACCTTTGCGGACCGCCACCGATTCGCCCGTGAGCAGCGCCTCGTTGATATCGGACTCGCCCTCGATGATGTCGCCATCCACCGGGATCGATGTGCCGGGGCGCACCATGACGACATCGCCGACCGCCAAGATATCGACCGACACCGTGGTCACGAGGTCGCCGTCTACACGTTCCGCCTCGTCCGGCAACAGTGTGGCCAGTTCGCCGAGCGCATTGCTGGCGCCCTGCACGGCGGCCATCTCGATCCAATGGCCGAGCAGCATGATGGCGATCAGCGTGGAGAGCTCCCACCAAAAGTCCATTCCGGGTAGCCCCGCTGTGACGGCCACGCTGTAGCCGAGGGCTACGACGATGGCGAGCGAGATGAGCGTCATCATGCCGGGTTGGCGGCCGCGCAACTCGGAAACGGCGCCCCTCAGGAAGATCAGCCCGCCGTAAACGAAGATTGCGATCCCAAACACCGCAGGGATGTACTGACTGCCGACGAAGCGCGGGCCGGCCAGCCCGAGGATGTCTTGTAGGCCCGTCGAAAATACGAGGGTGGGGATGGACAGGGCGAGGCTGACCCAGAACCGGCGGCGGAATATGGCCGGATCGTGGGCGTGCGTGTGCGTGTGCCCTCTCGCGGTCATCACTGCCCCCGCACGTTGTTGAGTTCGTAGACCTTGAGCAATTCGGTGACCGCGAGTTGCTGCTGCTCGCCGCCCTCAGCGAACATGTCGGAGACGTGGGTGCGCAGGTGGTTCTCGACCAGCAACTTGTTGAGGCTGCGCAGCGACTTCTGGATTGCCAGCGACTGCGTGATGATGTCCATGCAGTAGTCCTCGTTGTCAATCATCTTCTCGAGGCCGCGAAGCTGTCCTTCGAGAATCTTGGTGCGGTGCAATGCCCTCTTCTTGATGTCTGCGATCACGTGGCAACCATACCCACCCCGGGTACTTTCAGGAATACGCTGGGGATATGAAGCTGATGAAGTATGAGCACGCCTGCATGGTCATCGAGAAGGGCGGGTCGATGCTGGTGATCGACCCGGGTAGCTTCACCACCCCGCTCACCGATCTCCACGGCGTCGTCGCGATCGTCATCACGCATGAGCACGCCGACCACTGGACGGCAGAGCAGCTTAATCGCATCCTCGACCGAAACAAGGATGCCCGTATTTTCGGTCCGGAGGGCGTGGTCGCCGCCGCGGAAGGCTTCGCTGTCGAGACGGTTGCCCACGGCGATGAGATCGCGGTAGACCCGTTCACCCTGGCGTTCTTCGGCCAACGGCACGCCATCATCCACGAATCCATTCCCATCGTCGATAACGTCGGTGTGATGGTCGATGGCGAGCTGTACTATCCCGGCGATTCATACACGATTCCGGATGTCGCGGTCGGCACCCTCGCGGTACCGATCGGCGCGCCCTGGCTCAAGATCGGTGACGTGATCGACTTCATTGACGCGCTGAAGCCGCGCCGATCGCTTTCGGTACATGAGGCCCCGCTCTCTGTCATCGGCAAGACGATGGCCAACGGCCGGGTCGAGGCGGCCACGACCCGCCACGGCGGGCAGTTCTTCCCGCTCGAGTTTCAGGAGTCGCTGGAGCTTTAGGGATTTCAGGAGCTTCAGGAGTAGAGCTCGGGGCGTCTGTCGCGATGAACATCATTGCCGGCGCTGATCGATTTGTTTTGTGCATCCGACAAATTGAGCGTTGCGTAAATTATTCCTTCCTGATCGAGGATGAGCGTGGTCGCCGGATAGCCATCCGCGTCGATGATCACGCTCCCGCCGACCCACTCTTGGCCGCGTTCGGCGCCCGCCCTATCGGCGACCGCCACAAAGATTCGGTTGCCGCCGGCAGCCGCCTGCGCACGCACAATTTCGCCGGGCCGTTCGCCAGCAGGGCGCGGGTAGAGCGGCCAGTTAACGGGGGCGCAGAGTAAGACCGCGCCGGCCTCTGCGACCGATCTCACCCATTCTGGAAACTCGAGGTCATAGCAAATGAGCAAGCCAAGCCGGCCCACTGCCGTGTCGATGACCGGCGGTGAATCTGACCCCGCGGTAAAGAGGCCATTCTTTTCGGTGTCCCACAGGTGGGCTTTCCGGTGGGTGGCCCGCAGCCCGGTCTCGTCGACAATGACGGCAGAGTTGTAGACATTCCCGTCGTCCCCTTTTTCGGCAAAACCGCCCACGATGATCACCTGATGCTGCACGGCAAGCCCGTGCCAAGCGGTTATCGTCGGCCCGTCCAACGGCTCCGCGAGCGCACGCAATTCGTCGAGCGACGAAAACATGTAGCCGGTGTTCGCGAGCTCCGGCAGGACGATGACCTTCGCGCCGCCATCGACTGCTCGGCCGATGGCGGCGTGAATCTTCCGGTGATTCCCGGCTCGATCACCGATCTGCAGGGCGATCTGGCAGCAGGCGACAATCGTGCCGGAGTCGGTCACTAGTGGGTTACCCCTTCGAGCTCTATGTTGCTTTCTGCGACGGCGACTGCCTCCGCCGACCGGTTTAGGCTCCGGCAGAACAGAAAAAAGAGACCTCCGGAAACGATAAGCCCGAAGACGAAGGCGATGTCGGCCCCGCCCAGCAATTCGGCGACCGGGCCGACATAGAAGCTGGTGGAGAAGAACGGGATCATCGCCGCAAATCCGATGAAGTATGCGGCCACCCCTCGCCACGCCCACCGACCGTACAGGCCGCCGGGTTTGACGATCTCCGCGATCGCGTATTTGCCGCGTCGTACGAGGTAGAAGTCCACCAGGTTGACGGCGGTCCACGGAACCAGGAAGTACAACATCAGGAGAACAAAGTTGTTGAAGCTTGCCAGGTAGTCGTCGGGGATGACGAGGGCGATAACGAGGCACACCAGACCCACGATGGCCAGGCCAATGATGCGCAGGCGCACCGTGGGGCGCACCTCGCGAAATCCATCGACGGCACTCGTACCGGTAAGCATCGCGCCGTAGGCGTTGACTCCCATGATCGACACCAGGGCGATGACGGATACCAGCACGGCGAAGGTGCCGAAGCCGGGCACCACGAGGTCGCCGATTTGTTGGAGCGACGTGATCGGGTCGGCATTGGGGATGTAGCTAGCCAGCAGTGAGCCGAACGACATCAGCCAGATGGCAGAAACTCCGGCGCCGAGGTAGACGGCGGTGATCAGCTTGGGAGCGGAGGAATTCGCCGGGAGGTATCTCGTGTAGTCGGAGACGTAGACCGCATAGCTGATGTTGTAACCGGCCGCGAGGGAGAACTGCACGAGGAAGGCCGTCCAGTTCCAGCCCGACGTTGCCGCGGCAGCGCCCTCCACCATCGGTGCGGTCGCGAAGTGCGCAACGGCGACGACGGTGATCACGGCGAACACCAAAACCAAGAGGTAGGTGAGCCAGCGCTGGATGAAGTGCAGCAGATCGTGGCCCACCACCGCGATGACGATCGACAACCCAATGAGCACCGTGTACCAGAGCAATTTTCCGCCCGGGAGAACCAGCTGAATTCCCTGGGTGGCGAGGATGGTGTCGAAAACGAGGAAGCCGACGTAGACAAATACGGTGGCGGCGAAAGGAACGATCGCTCCGCGGCTGCCAAACTGCGCGCGGGACTGGATCATCTGCGGCAGGCCCATCCGCGGCCCTTGGTTGGCATGAAATGCCATGAAGAACGTACCGAAGAGCACCCCCACCACGATAGCGAGCACGCTGAATCCGACGCTGAGCCCCATCGCTGGGCCGACGAAGCCGGTCACCATCGTGGGCAACACAAAGTTTCCGGTAAACCAGAATGGTGCCTGGTGCCAGACCTTTCCGTGGCGTTCAGATCGGGGAACGTAGTCAATCGAATGCTGTTCTATGACCGAGCTGCGTTCTGTCGTATCGGGATGAGACATCATTGTCCTTTTCTACTCGGGGTTCGGTGCGGGTGAGACCTAGTGCGATTCGGCAGACGGCGTCATCGCGGAAATGATTTCGTAGGCCACGTGAGCGGCGGCGACGGCGGTAATTTGCGCGTGATCGTAGGCGGGGGCGACCTCGACGACGTCGGCACCGACGATATTGAGGCCGCGCAGCGCTCTGATCATTGCCAAGAGTTCTCGGCTGGTCATGCCGCCGGCCTCCGGGGTGCCCGTGCCGGGCGCGTGCGCGGGGTCGAGAACATCGATGTCGACGGAAATGTACAGGGGGCGGTCCCCCAGCCGATCGAGCATCCGCTGGATCACGCGGGCAAGCCCGTCCGCTTCAATCTCGACGCTACTGATGATTGCGAAGCCGAGGCGAGCGTCATCGTGAAGATCTTGCCGACCGTAGAGCGGGCCCCGGATTCCCACGTGCAGGCTGGTCGTCAGGTCGATCAGACCTTCTTCGGATGCGCGCCGGAACGGAGTGCCGTGGGTGACGGGGGCGCCGAAATAGGTGTCCCAGGTGTCGAGGTGTGCGTCGAAGTGCAACACGGTGACCGGCCCGTGTCTCTTGGCCACCGATCGCAACAGCGGTAGCGCGATCGTGTGATCGCCGCCAATCGTGACCAGGCGGCTTCCGCTCTCGGTGAGGGCCGTCGCGGCAGCCTCAATCTGGACGATGGCCTCGTCGAGATCAAACGGGTTGGCCACTATGTCACCGGCATCGGCGACCTGTTGCGCGCTAAATGGTTCGACATCCTGCGCCGGGTTGTAGGGCCGCAGCAGACGGGATGCCTCGCGCACGTGTGCGGGCCCGAAGCGTGCGCCGGGCCGGAAACTCACCCCACTGTCGAACGGAATGCCCACCACGGTGATGTCGGCGGTTTGTACCTCGTCACGTCGCGGCAGCCGAGCGAAGGTCGCGAACCCGGAGTAACGGGGGTTGACGCTCGCATCCGGAGGCCCCACGGGCTCGTGTTGCTTCGACATAGTCATTCGCCTTTGAAAGAAACACTGATAATCATAAATCTTTGCCTACCCGCTCGTCCGGTTGCGGTTGAACATGTTCACCGCGACGACGAAAGCCATCGACTGGCGATCAAACAAGCACGGCAAGAAGACACGCGTTTATGACAAACCACGCACCCCGTATCAGCGGGTCCTTGATTCCGGAGT
>JANXTJ010000248.1 GCA_025352485.1 Salinibacterium sp. | reverse complement strand
CGACGAGGGCCTTGGCGATGTCGCCCGAGTACTGCAGGCCGCCGTCGGCGATGACCGGAATGTTGCTTTCGCGCGCGGCCAGCGATGCCTCATAGACGGCGGTCACCTGCGGCACCCCCACCCCTGCCACCACCCGCGTGGTACAGATCGAGCCGGGCCCTACCCCCACCTTCACGGCATCGGCACCCGCCTCGATGAGCGATTGCGCCCCGGAGCGCGTCGCCACGTTGCCCCCGATCACGTCGATCGATGCGAAGGCGCTGTCACCCTTGATGCGCCGGATGATGTCGAGCACTCCCGCAGAGTCGCCATTGGCAGTGTCGACGACAATTACGTCAACGCCGGCGTCACGCAACTCACCCGCGCGCTCCCACGCATCCCCAAAGAATCCAATCGCCGCCCCCACCCGTAGCCGGCCCTCGTCGTCTTTGGTGGCGTTGGGATACTTCTCGCTCTTATCGAAATCTTTGACGGTGATGAGGCCACGCAGCCGCCCGGCCGCGTCGACCAGCGGAAGCTTCTCGATCTTGTGCTGGGCAAAGATCGCGATCGCGTCATCGGGATCGATGCCCTCCCTGGCGGTAATCAGGGGGGCCTTGGTCATCACGTCGCGCACGAGCGTTGTCGACTTCTCGAAGGGTGAAACGAATCGCATATCTCTATTGGTAATGATCCCGACCAGACGGCCATCGTCTTCGACCACGGGCAGCCCAGAGACGCGGAACTGGCCGCAGAGGGCATCCACCTCTGCCACCGTGGCGTTCGGGGTCGTCGTCACCGGGTTGGTGATCATGCCGGATTCGCTGCGCTTGACTTTGTCGACGAACGCCGCCTGATCCTCAATCGACAAATTTCGGTGCAGGATGCCGAGGCCCCCGTTGCGCGCCATCGCGATCGCCATGCGCGACTCGGTCACGCTGTCCATCGCCGCGGACAGCAGCGGGGACGCGACCCGGATGCGCCGGGTGAGCCGCGATGAGGTGTCTGCTTCGCTCGGAATCACGTCGGTGTGACCCGGCAGCAGCATCACGTCGTCGTAGGTGAGGCCGATGAAACCGAAGGGGTCGGGCTGGTCCATGTTTTCCCTTACGTGAGAGATGGTGGGACCGGATGCCACGCTGAATACCGGTGCTCAATATTAACCGGTTACCGCTGGAGCTATTCCATGGGGATAATGGCCAGATCGCATTGTGTCCGTTCCGAAACACGGGAGACACAATCACGACGTATCGTCAAGGTCGACGTTGCGCCAGAACCCGCGGGATGGCGAAATTCCGACTGGCTATTAAGTGGAGGTTCCGTGGAAGTCACTGGTTCAATTAACAGAGGTTGGACGCGTCCCCTCATCGTGCTTTTCGTGGCACTTCTGGGCGGCCTGCTGTTCTCCAGCGGAACAGTGGCAGCGCACGCTGACGAGGTCGGGGGCAACTACGGCTTCCAATTCAGCGGAAACGTTCGCAATGACGGCACGCCATTGAAGGGCGTGAAGATCTCGGTGAACGGCAACGGCTACAAGGCCGAGGTAGCGACCGACGACAAGGGTCGCTGGAAGATCGGGGTGCCGACAAAAGGCACGTACACGATCACCCTGGACGAATCGACCCTCCCCACCGGGATCATCGTCGTTCAGGGCGGCAGCAGCATCCAGGCCGAATTTGGGCTCACCACCAACAAGTCGGTCAACTTCTTCCTCGGCGCGGGGGTGCGCGAGACGACGAGCTTTCTCGACCAGTTCATCCAACGCTCGGTCACCGGCCTGAGTTTCGGCCTCCTTCTCGCGTTGGCGGCGATCGGGCTCTCCCTGATCTTCGGTACCACCGGCCTAAACAACTTCGCGCACGCCGAGATGGTGACATTCGGCGCGCTGGCTACTCTGACTTTCGCGGTCGACCTCGCCTGGCCGCTGTGGCTGGCACTCATCGCCGCGGTTCTGCTCAGCGGAACCTTCGGATTCGCGCTGGATGCCGGGCTCTGGGCCCCGCTGCGCCGCAAGGGCGTCGGGCTCATCCCGATGATGATTGTCAGCATCGGGCTCTCCCTGGCCCTGCGCTACCTCTACCAATACCTCTACGGCGGCTCGACCCGACAATTGCCGGGCGCCGACGGCAAAGACCTGAAGTTCGGGGCGATTTTGCTCTCCCCGCTCGACCTGATCAGCATGGGCATCTCGATTGCGGCAGTGCTCGGTGTCGCCTTCTTCCTCCTGCGCACTCGGCTCGGTAAGGCGACCCGCGCGGTGAGCGACAACCCGAGCCTCGCCGCCGCCAGCGGCATCGACGTCGACAGGGTGATCCGGATCGTGTGGGTGATCGGCGGTGCGCTGGCCGGCCTGAGCGGCATCCTGTTCGCCTTCTACCGGCCCGGCGTCTCCTGGGACATGGGATTCCAGATCTTGCTGCTGATCTTTGCGGCGGTCACCCTCGGTGGCCTCGGAACCGCGTTTGGCGCCCTCATCGGTTCGCTCGTCGTCGGGTTCTTCATCGAAATCTCGACGCTCTGGATCCCCTCAGACATGAAGTATGTCGGGGCGCTAGCGATCCTCATCATCGTGCTATTGGTCAGGCCACAGGGAATCCTGGGCCGCAAAGAGAGAATTGGCTAGGAGCCGATAATGGTTGATTTTTGGCAGATCATTCAGAACGCCGCCGTCGAGATCATCAGCCCGACGACCGCGGCCTACGCACTGGCGGCCCTCGGCCTTGCTATCCACTTCGGCTTCACCGGCCTGATCAACTTCGGGCAGGCCGGATTCATGGCGATCGGGGCATACGGTTACGGCATCTCGACCCTGACCTTCCACTTTCCGGTCTGGGGTGCCGTGCTCGTCGGCATCGGGGCCTCCGTGGTCTTCGCGCTGATTCTGGGCGTACCCACCCTGAGATTGCGGGCCGACTATCTCGCGATCGTCACGATCGCGGCATCCGAGATTCTGCGGCTGGTGTTCACGACGAATACGTTCGACGCCGTCACCGGTTCGGCGGACGGCCTGAGCGGCTACAAGGGCGGCTTCGCCGAGCTCAACCCGATCCCACCGGGAACCTACGGTTTCGGGCCGTTCACGATGAACGAGTACGACCTGTGGCTGCGCATCGTCGCCTGGGTGATCGTCGTGCTGGCCTGCCTGCTGGCCTGGCAGCTCATGCGCAGCCCATGGGGTCGTGTCGTCAAGGGCATCCGTGAAGACGAGGATGCCGTGCGCGCCCTCGGCAAGAACGTTTACTTCTACAAGATGCAGTCGCTGATTCTCGGCGGCGTCTTCGGAACCATCGCCGGCATGATCTTCGTGCTGCCGAGGGCCATCGTGCCGGCAAACTACGCCACGACGTTGACCTTCTTCATCTACACGGTGCTGCTGCTCGGTGGCGCCGCGACCATCCTCGGCCCTGTCATCGGCTCGATCGTCTTCTGGGTGCTGCTCTCCGCCGTGTCGGGCTTTGTCGCCCGCGCGCAGGCGGTCGGTTGGTTCCCGGGCATGTCGAGCGTGCAGGCCGGCCAGACCCGGTTCATCGTGGTGGGTGTCGTGCTGATGTTGCTGGTCATATTCAGACCACAGGGCATCTTCGGAAACAAGAAGGAGTTGGCCTTTGTCAAGTGAGTCCATGCCCTCCAGGGGCGCGCCGATCAAGAGCGTCAACCTGCACATCGGCGAAATTGTCCCCGGCGTCGCCAAGGTCGCGCCGATCATCGTCGCCGACAATGTCACGCGCACTTTCGGCGGCCTCACCGCCGTCGACGTGAAGCACGTCGAAATCCCGCGCAATGCGATCACCGCGCTGATCGGCCCCAACGGCGCGGGCAAGACGACGTTCTTCAACCTGCTCACGGGCTTCGACAAGCCGAACACCGGAAGCTGGACCTTTAGCGGGAAGGCGCTAGCGGGCATCCCCTCGTTTAAAGTCGCCAGACTCGGCCAGGTGCGCACCTTCCAGCTCACCAAGGCCCTCAACCTGCTGACGGTGCTCGACAACATGAAGCTCGGCGCCCGCGGGCAAAAGGGCGAAAACATGTTTGTCGCCCTCCTGCCCTGGCTCTGGCGCAAGCAGGAAGCTCAGATCGAGGCCAAAGCCATGGAGCTGCTGGCCAAATTCAAGCTGGACACGAAGAGCGGGGACTACGCCGCCAGCCTCTCCGGTGGCCAGCGAAAGCTTCTCGAGATGGCGCGGGCGCTCATGAGTGACCCGACCCTGGTCATGCTCGACGAGCCGATGGCCGGGGTCAACCCCGCGCTCACGCAGTCGTTGCTTGACCATATCCTCGACCTCAAGACCCTCGGCATGACCGTGCTGTTCGTCGAACACGACATGCAGATGGTTCGCCACATCGCGGACTGGGTGATCGTGATGGCCGAAGGCAAAATCGTGGCAGAAGGGCCGCCAGACGCGGTCATGCAGAACCCCGCCGTGATCGACGCCTACCTCGGCTCACACCACGATCAAGACCTGGGCGAAGATCCGGATGCCGAAGAAAACATCCACGCGATGAAGGAGCTGCTCAATGCCGACGACGAGTCCTGATGCCACAGAGGCCCTTGCTGCCGCGCTGACGCCTGTCATCGAAGTCAGGAACGTTACGGCGGGCTATGTGACGGGTGTCAACATCCTCAACAGCTGCTCGCTCATTGCCAACCAGGGCGAACTCATCGGCATCATCGGCCCTAATGGCGCGGGAAAGTCCACCCTGCTCAAGGCGATATTCGGCCTGGTCAAGGTGCGTTCCGGTGAGGTGCTGCTGAACGGCGACGACATCACCGGGCTCAAGGCCAACAAGCTCGTCTCGCAGGGCGTCGGCTTCGTGCCGCAGACCAACAACGTCTTCCCGACACTCACCATCAAAGAGAACCTCGAGATGGGGCTCTTCCAGAAGCCCAAGGGCATCAAGGAACGCCTCGAGTTTGTCATCGAGATCTTCCCGGAACTCGGCAAGCGTCTGACCCAGCGAGCCGGCTCGCTCTCTGGCGGCGAGCGTCAAATGGTCGCCATGAGCCGCGCGCTGATGATGGGGCCGCATATCCTGCTGCTGGATGAGCCGTCTGCCGGCCTGTCACCGGTGCGCCAGGACGAGGCATTTCTGCGCGTCAAGGAGATCAACAAGGCGGGCGTGACCACGATCATGGTGGAGCAAAACGCCAGGCGTTGCCTGCAGATTTGCGACCGCGGCTACGTACTTGACCAGGGCACGGACGCCTACACCGGTACCGGCCGCGAACTGCTCAAAGACCCCAAGGTGATTTCGCTGTACCTCGGCACGCTCGGCGAGGAGTAGCAGCAGCCGCTGTGCGGCCGGTAGCGCGCCATTCGCGCCACCCGGCCGGTAAATCTTGCGCGCTCGTCGCGCCGTGCGGCCATACAGTGCCGCCTCGCGCGGTCCGCGCGCGCCGTTGCGGGCTTCGGCCGAGCTACCGACGATGTCCTGACCCCAGACGTGCTCCAACCGGTGCCTACGAGAGGTCGGCAGGCCGACGGGCGATACGGGGATGGGGTGTTATCAGTTGCGCCCCTGAAATCTCGGGGGCGGAACCAACCAGCGGTGGCGGAACGGGGCGCGCAGGCCCAGGGCGGGGGCGCAGAAGGGCCCCGGCGCTAGCCGG
>JANXTJ010000229.1 GCA_025352485.1 Salinibacterium sp. | reverse complement strand
ATGTCGAGGCAACGCGGCCGGGATCGCGCCAGCAGGTCATCGAGCTGGAGACCGATCTCGTCGACTTCGTGCGGGCCGAGCTGCCGTGGCCGAAGTCGGCCTCCATCCGCATTCGGCACGGCGATGCTCGCGCGGTGCTCGAGAAGCTGCCGGCCGGCCTGCGCGGCACCGTCGACCTGCTCGTCGTTGACGTCTTCAGCGGGGCCCGCACGCCCGCCCATGTGACGACCCTCGAGTTTTACCGCAGCGCAATCGCCCTACTCTCCCCCGGCGGAATTCTTCTCGCCAACGTCGCAGACGGCCCCGGCCTGCACTTCGCTCGCGGTCAGGCCTCGACCCTGTCGTCGGTGCTTCGGCACGTGGCGATCCTCGCGGAAACACAAATACTCAAGGGGCGTCGGTTCGGCAACCTGGTGCTGGTCGGGTCGATTGCCGAGCTTCCCTTCGACTGGATGCCGCGGCTCCTGGCCGCGGGGCCGCACCCCTCGAAGGTCGTGGCCGGCGCCGAGCTGCGCGAGTTCATCGCGGGCGCTCCCGTCGTGACGGATGCCACGGCCGTGCCGTCCCCACCGCCGTCGCGCGGCATCTTCCAGGTGCGGCCGGGGGCCGACTAGCGTGGCAGAACTGATCCGGGTGCGCACGTGGGCGGCCGCGCTGATCACTCTGCACCTCGATGCGAGCTGGAGTTTCGCCTTCGATAACGCCAAGACGCGGGCGGGGCTCTGCAACTACACCGACAAGCGCATCAGCGTCTCGAAGTATCTGGCGGCCCGCTATGAGGATGACGAGATCCATCAGGTGCTGCTGCATGAGGTGGCACACGCGTTGGCCGGCACTCGCGCCGGCCATGGCCCACGCTGGAAAAAGGTAGCGGCAGAGATCGGTTACGAGGGCAAACGGCTGCACGACGGCGAGACCGCGAGCGAGTTAGCGCCCTGGGTGGGCTCGTGCTCGGCCGGCCACGTGCATTACCGCTACCGAAAACCGGCCCGCCCGCTGGCCTGCGGCAAGTGTTCGCGCCGGTTTGATGCCGCCCATCTGATCAGTTGGCGGGAGCGCGCCGTCAGGCGAAGTGCGCGCTGATCGCACCGGCGACGTTCTTCCAGTGCCCGAGCATCATCCGACGCTCATCGCGATCGGCAAGCCGGTCGTGGTGGAAGGCGATGCTGGTGCCGGTGGCAACCTGCTTGACGGTGAGCTGCAGGGTGCTGTCGTGCGGCCAGTCTTCCGGCTGCCAGCTGAGGCGCACCCGATAGTCGGCGGCGAAGCTGCGGATGGTGCCGCGCACGCCATCCTTCGTGGCGAAAGTTGCGCCCTTCTCGGTCGGCAGCGCGGCGATCTCGCCGAGCCAGAGCGGCAGGCCATCGCCCATCAGATATGCCCAAGTGGTCGGGACGGTCGCCGCGACGGTCGCACGCACGCCCGTCTCCCAGCCCGCATCTTTCGTGAGCCCTGTGGTGTCCTGCGAATCAGCCATGTAACTGACTATAGTGGTTACAAATGAGCCATCGAGAAGCCCGGCCCACCGGCCAGTGGTTCGCCACCCGTGACGAGCGCCGTTGGTTTTTCGACTCGGGGTCGGTCGCTCTCGATTTCGGCTACACCGGGGCGTTCGGGCAGAACCCCGCGTGGGAGCGGCTGCACGTGCCCGCCGACCTCGACGGCTGGCTCGCTACCCGATTCCCCGAGGTGGATGCCCCCGCCACCGTTCGCGACCTCGTGGACGCCCTGACCCTGCGCGCCGCCATGGCCCGAGCCGCGACCGCGATCAGCGGCGACGAGTTACCGGGCCGCGACGACGTCGACGTGATTAATCTGTTTGCGGCGACCCCGGATATCCCGCCGGCTCTCGCGGGGGGCAGCAGGCAGGCGGGGCGGTCGCGAGCCCGAGTCGGCCAGGCCTTCGCGGTGATGGCCAGGGAAGCCGTCGAACTGTTCTCCGCCGAGCAACACGAGCGCATTCGGCAGTGCGACGCCGACGACTGTGCGCTGGTCTTCTACGACGAATCGCGGTCAAACAATCGGCGCTGGTGCTCGATGCAACGCTGCGGCAACCGCGCAAAGGTGCGCAAGTACCGCCTTATTCGGTGACTTGAATTCGTGCCGGTTTCCCCTGCCCAGCGCTCGCGATTCAACGGGCGAAGGGGTTGTCGGGGCTACCCCGAAGCGCCCCGCTCGCCGAGGGTGTGGTCTGGCGGAGTAGGGTTTTGCTTGCATACCAACATGGCCAATAATCCGAAATGTGCTTATAATGACTATTATTATGATCAATAAGTCGGCTTTCTCGAATAAGACTACCCATGAGTGGGAGGTGCGCATTGGGGAGCAGTTCCGGGCGCTGCGCATCGATCAGAACATCGATCAAGAATCGCTCGCCGAGCGCGCATCCATCAGCCGCGGTGCGCTTCGAAACCTGGAATCCGGCGCCGGCTCAAGCCTTGCAACGATCATCAAGGTCACCCGAGCTCTTGCCCGTACCGATTGGCTCGAGACACTCGACGACACAGGCGGGGAGGTAAGCCCGATGGCGCTCCTCCGACTTCAGCAGGCCACACCCACAGCTCGCCAGCGCTCCAGTAAGCGCAGTGTTGACAAGCGCAGTGCCAGCTGATGGCGTTCGTTGCGACACAGATCGTCGAGGTTCTCGCCTGGGGACGGCGCATCGGTGTGATCGCCGGTGGCCGCACGCGCGACGCCTACGTTTTCGAGTACGACCCTGCATGGGTACGCACTGGCATCGAGATCTCACCGGTGCATATGCCGACCACGCGGCGTCGCTACACGTTTCCAGGGCTCCCGCAGGACACCTTTCAGGGGCTTCCTCCGGCTGTCGCCGATGCTCTACCTGACCGCTTCGGAAACAGCATCGTCGACGCGTGGCTTGCTCGGGAAGGCGTTCCGGGCTCGAGCATCACAGCGTTGGATCGTCTTGCTTATCTCGGTACTCGCGGGCTTGGTGCGCTGGAATTTCGACCCGATAGTGGCGCTCAGGACGTGCAGCCCACCGCGCTTGATATGCAGCTGCTCGTGCAGAGCGCGAGGGACGCAGTCACCGGCACGCTCAACAGCGATTCGGCAGCAGAGAAAGCCCTCCGCCAGATCATAACGGTTGGCACCAGCGCCGGAGGAGCGCGCGCGAAGGCAGTAGTGAATTTCAACGCTGCGACGCTGGAGATCCGTCCGGGCCACGTCATGCCGGATCCCGGGTTCGACGCGTGGCTGCTGAAGTTCGACGGCATCGGCATCGAACCGACTGGCACTGGCGAGCCCAATGCGAGCACTGCTGCACAGTACGGCCGCGTCGAGTTCGCCTACTCGAACATGGCCAGAGCCGCGGGCATCCAGATGGCTGAGACCAGGCTCTTGGAGGAGAACGGCCGAGCGCACTTCATGACTCGACGCTTCGACCGTGCAGATGACGGTGCCAAGCTGCACATGCAATCCCTCTGTGGAATGGCGATCCTTGATTTCAATGCCCGTGGCACCCATGACTATGCGCAGTACCAAACCACGATCGATGCTCTCGGTCTCGGGGCCGACGCCAAGACGGAAGCGTTCCGGCGCATGGTGTTCAACTTTGTTGTCGCAAACTGTGATGATCACACCAAGAACTTCGGCTTCCTGATGGATTCAATGGGCAACTGGAGGCTCGGCCCGGCGTATGACATCACCCATGCCTACAACCCGGCCGGCGAATGGACTCACCCGCACCTCATGAGCGTGAATGGAAAGTTCGCCGGCGTTGAACGCAAAGACTTTCTCGAGTTCGCCGAACGTCACGGCATCGATCGGGCAGCCGCAATCATCGCGGAAGTCAACAGTGCTGCCGAGTCCTGGGACCAGTTCGCACACGACTCCGGGCTCGGGCGGGCAGCCGTTGAGCTCGCGCGAAAAGACATCCGCGTAGTGGTGAGATAACGAACTCAGACGCCCGCAAACCCAACTCCGCCGGAGCAGTAGATCTGAGCTTGTACTTTTCCCATCGCGCGCACCGGACTCCAAGAGGGCGATCTTGATATCGGCCGGGGCCGGATGACCGCGAAAAGGCCTAGGGGGAGGACGAGCAGTCCGACGAGCCCCTCCAACGATGTTGCCCCTTAGCCACCCATCGAATCTCCGAGCAACTTTTTAACCCTTCGGGATATACGCAGCGCCGGGCTGAAATACCCAGAGGTCATTGTTGGCAAGGTCGCGCAGCGTCTGATGGGAGGGATTCTTGCCAATCACATTTACCCTTGCGCGCAAGCTGACCAGATCTTCAGGTCGCCGCGAACAGGTAACGGATGGTGGTGGCAGGGCCACCGGGTGGGGTGGAGGTGCGGGCAACGATGCGACCGGTGACATCTCGCAGGTAGGTCACCACACTGATGCCCGCCGTGTCGGTGACGGTGGTGGACAGGTGCCGATCAGCCACGTCATACGTCATGACCTGATTACCCAACGTGGTGGTGTTGCCGTGGGCGTCATACTGCAACGTACCAATACGCCGAGGTTTCGGTGGTGGGGCCATCAGTGAGGGTGTCCCGCAGAATACGACCAGTCTGGGAACGCACCCCACTCGTGTCGGCCACCGACGCCTGAGTGGTGCCCGGATCAGACCACCGGCCGTATAGGTAAAGGTGGGTTTCACTGCCCACGGATGCTCGCTAGGCGTGTCGCGAGCTCCCCGAGTATCTGCTCGTTTGGGTATCCCGTTGTCGCCGCCCGCGCGCTGACAACTTGGACAATCAACGCGCCTTGGTCGGGGCCGACGCAGATCGCTAGACAAGGAAACCAACGATCGGATTGGACGAACCGGGCGACTTCGATGGAAGACACTTCCGGCCAATTGATCGTCGCGAGCAGCCGAGGAGGGACGCTGATATCGTGCAGCTCTATCTTCGAACCTGACACTATCAGGACTACTCGTTGGGGACGCACCGGCGGACCCAATTGGGAGGGCCACGTTTGCTGTACATCGAACGTTGACATCTGTGGGAGCACTCCGCCAACCGCCAGTTCAGCCCCTGTACCGGAGTTCTCCACGGCTGCCACGGCAACTCGAACGGGCCTCCAGTATCGCTGCCACACCAGATAACCGACGAGATATGCGAGCACCCGGGTCAACGGTGGATGTCGTCGCCGCACCCAGGGAGCCGTCGCGCCGAAAGCCCAGCCACACGATGAATTTGCATCACGTGAATGAGATTCAGGATATTGATGGCCCGCTCAGGGCGCCACACGCGAACCAAAGAATTCATGCCGCGCGTCTACCCCAGAGTGAGGGTCATAGCGGATCGCGCGTGTTCCCAAAAATGAAACCAAATGCCGGTTCGGGATGCGGGCTTGCTTGAGTCTGCCTTGGCGCGGCCCCGTGCCAGCGCCTTCGAATCGGATGCGTACGGGACTTGGGCTGAGGCTATGCGCTCATCGCGGCGATCGCCTCTGGTAATGCCCGCCCGTGCCGTTGTTTCCGAGGCCTACTCGGTGACCTGAACCTCTTTCCAAAAGGCCACGTAGTTACTGAAGTCTTTGCCGACGCGCTCGAACGCAGTCGGGTAGGGAGTGGGGTAGCTCCAGGCGCGATCCTGCAGGGTCTGGTCGCCATCCTTCACCGAGAAGTACTGGCACTGGCCCTTCCACGGGCAGGTGTACGGCGTCGCGCTCTCGACGAGATAGCCGGCCTTAATGCTGGCCGGCGGGAAGTACCAGTTGCCCTCGATCGAGATGAGGTCGTCTTTCGCCGCTTCTGCGATGACGGTGCCATTGAGTGTTGCCTTCATGCTGTCCTCCGTAGTTGGGTACCAAAGTCAACGCTAAGCCGGGAAGCCGAATTCCCGGAGGATTGCGAAGTTGTCGGTGTCGTTTGCCTCACGCGCGGCGTCGATGGGCGCGCGACCCTGTGCCGCCAGAATTTCTTGGCCGGTGACCGAGCCGGAGAGCACGTGGCCGGTGGCGTTGCGCAGGCCGCTGTAGGCACCCACCGCCGCCGCGGCCTCCGGGGACATGTAGTCGATTCCCGCCTCGGCGATCGCGTCGATGATCGCCCCGGCGGCGAGCAGGTCTTCCACTGCGAATCGCCCGTCGGGGCCACCCGCCGCCACCACGGCGATAGTCGCGCGGTCACCAAGGTCGGCCTGGCGGTCGAGAACCCAGCGCGCGATCGCATGGCGAGAGCCAACACTTCCCGTAATGACGGCGACGGTGGGGTGAACGTCGAGCGGGTCGAGGTGACCGCCGGGAAGGGCATCCGCCCAGATCACGATGTGGGCACCCGGCGCGATGTCGCGGGCACCGTCGACTCCCCAATCGAAACGGATCTGATATTGCGGCTGGTTGCGGGGCTGGTTCACGGTTTTGAGGCTAGCGGAGGCCATCAGCCTCTCGAGCATCCGCTGTCATCCTGCGAAACCTCGGGTCGGCCTTCGGCTGCCGCGCGCTCGCGCTTACACCCACGCGGTGCCTCGTCACGACCCCTGTTCACCGACCCGGCACTGACCGATCATGGATGCATGCGTATTGTGCTGAAGCTGGTGCTCGATTGTTCCCCGGATGCCGCGTGGCGGGCCGTCCGCAGCCCCGCCGTTTTCCGTGCCGTGAGTGCCCCACTCGTGGCTTTCGTCTCGCTGGAGCCTGGCGGCTTCCCCACCTCGTGGCCCGCGGGAAAGCACAGCGTGCGGGCGACCGCGCTCGGGGTGTTCGCGGCAGGCACTCAGGTGATCGACATCTCGTTCCCCCCGCGCCCAGACGATGTGCGCGTGGTGCGCGACACCGGCGGCGCCCTCGATGGCCCGCTGGCGGTGGTCACGAAGTGGCGGCACAGCATGGCGATTTCCGCCGCCCCCGACGGGCGCACGCTCTATCGGGATCGGCTGGTCTTTGAGGCGGGCCTTCTCACGCTGCCGATCTGGTTGTTCTACTGGGGTTTTTGGCAGTGGCGCGCATTCCGGCTGAAGAAACTCGCCCCCGGCTGGCGCTGACCCGATAGATAGCCGGCACCGGTCTAGCGTGGAGCCATGACCTTCCCCGCACTCGCGGTCGCCGATTGGCGTCGTCGCGTCCAGGCCAGCTACGCGGCGGTGCGCGAAGCCACCGACCTGTTCGCCGCCCATGACCGCTGGCGTCGCGAGCGCGACGAGCTGTTCGCGTCGCATCCGGCCACCCCGCTGCTGCCCGACGATCTGCGTGACTTCACCGGACTACCGGTGCGCCCCTACGACCCGGACTGGCGGTTCGAGCTCGAGCTGACGGCCGCCGACGCGCGCGGCTTCGAGTTTGAGACCGGCACCGACGGGGTGGTGCCGTTCGAGCTGATCGGCATTGCCGACCTGCCCGGCGTCGGCACCCTCGACGTCTGGCGGCTGGCCTCATACGGCGGCGGTATTTTTCTCCCGGTGAAGGATGCCCTGGCCGGGCGCCCCGGCGGAACCTACGGTGGCGGCCGCTACCTTCTCGATACCGTCAAAGGCGCCGACTTCGGAGCGGGCGCCGCCCCCGATTCCCTCGTGCTCGACTTCAACTTCGCCTACAACCCATCGTGCGCCTACGACCCGATGTGGGCCTGCCCGCTCGCGCCTCCCGGCAATGTTGTTCAGGTCGACATCCCGGTGGGCGAGCGGTACGGAGCCAAGCACTAGGGCAAGCGATGGCGAGCCGAGCTACCCCGGCCCGCCACCCCGCGAGCTACCGGGTGCGCCGGCGACGGATCGCCGCCACCATGAGCGCCGCGCCGATCAGCAGCAGAGCGATCGCCGAGGCAAGGGCGGCGCTGCCAGCAAGACCGGTCAGCGCGAGTGTCTCGAGTTGAATCGAGGGGTCATAGGTGTTAATGACGGTGGCCCGTTGCAATGCCGGCACGGCCGAGTCGGGCGAGGCGGCTTGGGCGATCGTCACCTGGGCCGCTGCGGGGCCGGATGACGCGGCCGGCAAGTACCGCACCGAGCTCGCGCCCGAGGCGGCCTCAACCACGCGGCACACCGCCCCCACCGGGATGCCGTCGATGCGCCCCGTGTAGACGATCGTGCTGTCGGCGGTCAGCGTGAGCACCCCGCCCAGGGGCAGCGTCAGGGGAACGCCGGAGATGAGGCAGCTCACGGTCACCCGGAAAGTGGTGGGCGCCGATGCCGCGTTGGTGCCGGTGATCACCTTGGTAACCGAGAGCGGGCCTGCGGCGATCTGAACCCCTGCCTTGACCGGCTCGACGCTGCGCGCGCCCTCCTCGCCGAAGCTTGCGTTGACGCCGAAGCTGTTCCACGCACGGGCCTTGACCACGGGAACCGTGACCGGAGCCCTACCATCGCCCGGCGTCATGGTCGGCGTGTTGACGGTGCGGTAGGTGACCGAAACGGTGGCGCCTGGCGCGAAGCTGTGCGACGGGGTTGCGCCGAAGTCGAGCGCCACGCGCAGCGCCGTCACGGCGGCAAAGTTGCCCGCGAAGCTCTGCCACTGAGCGGAGCTATCGCAGGTCGGGTCGGCGGTGAAGTTCGGGCAGGGGTTCGCGACGGTGGAGATCTGGTAGCGGTAGACGGTTCCCGTCGAGAGGTCATCCGTGGCGAGCGCGATTGCCCCGGCAAAGACCGGAGCGAAGTTCGAGAGGCGCGCGGCGCCGGTGGTCAGGTAATTGTCGCCCGACTTGGGTAGCACGTCAACGATGGTCGCGGAATTTGAGGCGAGGTTTCCGCCATTGGTCACCTGCAGCTTCCAAAGATCGTTGCCCGAAATCACCGTGTTGGCGGCGCACGGGCTGCGGTAGAAGCCCTGCGAGTCGGCCACGCAGGCATTTGCGGGATTGTTGACGTTCGCTGCCCCGCTGGCGGAGACATCCGAGGCGTTCACGTTGCCCTTGACGCCCTTGAAGGTGCTGATCGCGGATGCCGAGATCGTGCTCACGTCGTTGGCGGTGTTGCACCGGGTGTTGTTGTCGGTGAGGGTGGATCCCTTGCCATTGCCGGAGGAGTTCGTACAGCCGCTCAGCGTGCGGTCGCTCGAGACGCCGAAGGAGTTAGTAATCGGCCCGTAGGTCGAGCTGAGCCCCGGTGCAATTTGAAGCGGCAGCACGATCGTGTAGGTCTCGCCCGGTGTCATGCGCGTTCCGGCGGGCCAACTGAAGGTGATCTTGCGAGTGGTGGGGTCGTAGGAGACCGTCACCCCCGCGACCGGGATGGTGCCGCCGGCAGAGGTCGTATAGGTGATCTCTGCGGTGGGATCGAAGAGCAGCGGTCCGCCGAAACGCAGGGTGGCATCCACCGGTAACGAATCGACGACGACCGGATTATTGAGGAAACCAGTGCCCGTATTGCCGAAGATGAGCGAGAAGTCATCGACGGCGCCAGGGGTCGTCACCTTGTCGGTCGGGCGCTTTTCGACGTCGAGAGTGAAGCTGCCCAT
>JANXTJ010000223.1 GCA_025352485.1 Salinibacterium sp. | reverse complement strand
CGCGGCACAAGTTGCAGCTGGTAGTCCTGAACCCAGACCACCGCACCCTGCGCGCTGGCCGCGGCCGCGGCATCCGCGAACCTCTGGTTGACGGTGACGTAGCTCTCCCACCACTCGCGGTGATAACCGGGGGACGCGATGACGTCGTGGTAGAGCGGCCAGATGGTGTCGTTGCTGAAGCCCTCGTAAAAGTTGGCGACGTCGTGCGAGCTGAGGGGGACGGGGACGATGTGGATGCCGTCGTTCTCGAACGGTTCCAGCTCGATATCCGGCTGGCCAATCCAGCCCACCCACGCCCCGTCGGCTTCGCGCATGACCGGTTCGAGCGCCGTCACCAGTCCGCCCGGCGAGCGCGTCCAACTCGATTCGCCGTCCTGATCGACGACCCTGTCGATCGGCAGACGATTCGACACGACGAGAAAGTCGTACTCGGCTTTTGGCGCGTCCGGTTGCTGTGCCATGGTTCTTCCACGGTACCAGCGGGGCACTGCCACCGATTCCGCAGCGATCGCTCACGTTGCCTGCCGTTCACCGCCCGGACGACCGGCCGGCGGCAATCGTTCACGCCCCGCCGCGACGATTATCGTAATGATCCGCATCGGAATGAGCACGTCCTGCGTCTATCCGCTCTCCACGGAAGACGCCTTCCGGCTGGCTAAGGCCGCGGGCTACGACGGCATCGAGGTCATGATCACCAATGACCCGACCACGCAGGATGCCGCGGGGCTGAACGAACTGTCGCGCCGATTCGAGCTGCCGGTTCTCTCTGTGCACGCACCGGTGTTGTTCCTGACGCAATTCGTCTGGGGACTGGATGCGACCCGCAAGTTGGAACGCTCGGCCCAGCTCGCCGCGGCGGTCGGTGCAACCACCGTCGTCGTGCATCCGCCATTTCGATGGCAGTGGCGCTACGCGCAGAGCTTCGAGCGCACCGTGCGAAAGCTCGCCGCCGCCTACGGGCTCGAACTGGCCGTCGAGAACATGTTCCCGTGGAAGCTCGGCCCTGTCACCCTGCGCGGGTACTCCCCCAGCCCCGATCCGGTGCTCTCCGACTGCGATGCCATCACCCTCGACTTCTCGCACGCCTCGCTCGGCGGTAGGGACTCTCTCGAGTTCGCCACGACAATGGGGCAGCGCCTGCGCCACGTGCATCTCTGCGACGGTCCCGGCTCGATGGCCGAAGGCTTCCTGTTTGACGAGCATCGCGTGCCCGGCCACGGCACCCAGCCGGTCGGTGAGGTCATCGAGTATCTCGCCGGGCTGGGCTGGAACGGATCGCTCGTGGCCGAGGTGAACACTCGCTCCGCGGGCAGCGTTCGCGGTCGACTTGCGATGCTGGTCGAAACCCGAGCTTTTGCCCAGCATCACATCGCGCTAGCGCGCCCGACTCACCGTAAGCGAGCGCACAGCGAAACGGCCTGATCGGCGAGAGTGCAGACGTATCCTTACTGCGTCAGCACCCGAGCACGACCAGGAGGGGCCTACGTGCCTATTGTCGACAACGCGATCTACCGCAACGGCGTGCGCTCGGCGCATCCGGTCACCCTCGATCAGACCTATGAGGAGCTGCGTGACAACGGCGGCTTCGCCTGGATCGGGATGTACCGGCCCACCGAGGAGGAGGTGCGCTCGGTCGCAGAGGAGTTCGGCCTGCACGCGCTGTCGGTCGAGGACGCACTGCACGGCCACCAGCGCCCCAAGCTGGAGCGCTACGGCGATGTGCTGTTCGTCGTGCTGCGCCCCACCCGCTATCTCGAGGCCCCCGAAAAAGTGGAGTTCGGCGAGGTGCACCTCTTCATCGGGCCTAATTTTGCGATCACCGTGCGGCACGCCGAATCGCCCGACCTCGGCCGGGTGCGCAAGCGTTTGGAACAGAACCCGGCCCTGCTGGCGCTCGGGCCGCAGGCCGTGCTGTACGCGGTGCTCGACGAGGTTGTTGACGAATACCAGCCGGTCATCAGCGGGCTCGAGAACGACATCGATGAGATCGAAGACCAGCTCTTCGATGGCGACCCCGCCGTTTCGCGCCGAATTTACGAACTCGCCATCGAGGCGATCGGATTCCAGCGGGCAACACATCCCCTCGTCGACATGCTTCAGGCGCTCGAGGCCGGCTACGAGAAATATCAGGTTGACGTCGAACTGCGGCGCAACCTGCGCGATGTTTTGGATCATGTGCTCAACACCGTGGCGAGGGCCGACTCCTTCCGCGCGGTGCTACAGAACGCGCTGACCGTGCAGTCCACGATGGTGATGCAGATCCAAAACGACGAGATGAAAGCCCTGTCGCAGGCCAGCATCGAACAGGGCGAACAGGTCAAGAAGATCTCGGGCTGGGCGGCAATCCTGTTCGCGCCCACCCTGATCGCGGGCATCTACGGCATGAA
>JANXTJ010000132.1 GCA_025352485.1 Salinibacterium sp. | reverse complement strand
TCAGGCAGCCGCAATGGCTGGGCCTGCGGTGCGGTGCGATACGTCGACCAAGACGTCTCGATGAACGAAAACGGAGTCGCCCACACCGTCAACACCATCATCGCCAACGTCTGCGCGGTTCCCGGAGACTCCGGAGGAGCCGCCCTGATCGGCAACAGCGCGGTCGGCATCATCTCGGGAAGCAACTGGGCCGGGTCCTGCAACGCAAACTCGATCACCGCCTTCTTTCCTATGGTCTCGGCCGTGGGCAAGAGCGACATCCGAAGCTCTTACAGGGGAACCTGGGAACCGAGCGTGACCGTGTTGGCCCCTACGGTGGCCTCAAAGACCGACAGCACGGATAAAGCGTCCGGCGTGATCAGCGGCACCCTGGTAAACCCTGACCCCACGAGCAAAGTGCTCATGTATGTCGATGGTGCGACCACGGCGACGGCGAGCTCCGCTGCCGCCAACGGAAAGTGGTCAATCACGTTCCCCGCACTGAAATCGGGCACCCACAGCTATACCCTCGTGGCAACCTGGGGCACGTGGTCGCGGTCAACTCCGGTAGCCGGAACCCAAACGATGACCACAAGCCCGACGCCAACGCCGAGTGCAACGCCCAAGCCGACGGCAACACTATCGCCGAGTGCAACACCGACGCCGACTCCCACACCGAGCCGGACGACAACCATTAACGTCGGGTCGTCGCACTAAGCCGGAATCTCCGCCGCCGCTGGTTGGCTCCGCCCCTGAGGTTTCAGAGGCGCAACTGATCACAACCCCATCCCGTATCGTCCGTCGGCCCACCGACCTCTCGCGCGCGCCGGATGGAGCACGTCGGGGGTCGGGACATCGTTAACAACTGCTCCAAGCCGAATGGCGATGCGGCAGCACCTCGATGCCAACAAGGATCGCTTCATGGACCGCTTCGCTGCGGCGGCGCTTCCCGGATGAGTTCCCCGCTCGGGGCGACCTCGGCGATGCGCGAACGCCGATAAGCCCCGAGTTCGTCACGGGACCGAGGGGTGGCGCAATCCAGCTCGCAGCGGTTGCAGGTTGGGGTGGACCGTCCCAGGCTTCATGCCAACGAAATCATGCTGGCTCCAGCGCTCCTCAAGTTTATTCAAACATATCTTCGAATATGTGCGATAATGAAGTTCTGCAATCGCTCGCTCTCGCCGCAGCCTCGGTGGCCGCGCTGGGCGACCTTTCAGCGCTTTCTTCTTTTTCGGATGAGGCGCTCTTGGATGCGATCGAGCGGGCGGCAGCCCTTCGCCGCTGCTCGGATCAGGTGTCGGCCGTCACTGCCGCAGAACTTGCCCGCCGTTCCGTGTTCAGCCTCGGCGATGCGGGTCTTGCTCGTGCGGGCGGGTTCACGTCAACCGAACACATGATGCAAGTACTCGCGGGGGTTCCCCGGCAGGAGGCCGCGAAACTCATCAACGTCGGGGCGCTAATGACTTCGTCCGATCCGGTTGCGGTTGTGCTCACCCAAGCGCTCGACGAGGGGATGTCGATCGACGCAGTCGACGCGTTACGCCGCGGGCTCGGGGACGCGAATACGCCCGCAGAATGTGCCGAACTTGTCGCTGACGCTGGTCGCCGCACTCCGGAGCAACTATTCCGTGACGCGAGACACACCCGCGATCTGCATGATGAGCAAGCGATCGCCGCGCACGAGAAGGAACGTTCCGACCTTCGCTCGGTGAGGGCCTGGTGGGATGCCGACGGTATGTATTGTGGGGCTTGGCGCCTCCCCGCCGAATAAGGCACAATCATCGCCACCGCGCTCGACGCGATCCTGTCGCCCCGACGCGGTGGCCCACGGTTCATTCAGGAGGCGGCAACGCCTCCTCCATTCGACGACGTGCGCACCACTGAGCAGATTCTTGCTGACGGACTCGTCGATGTGATCCGAATCGGTGTAGACGCTGACCCGGGCACCATGTTCGGGCGTCGCCGGCCCGCCGTGCGAGTCATGGTCACCAACACCACCCTCCACGACAGGGCCGGGCACGGAGTTGTGGAGGGCATCGGCCAAGCAATCGCGTTCGCCGCGGTCGAACGGCACCTCTGTGACACGGGTGCGGTCACGGTCGGGTTCGATGATGACGGGCAGTGCGTGAACGTCGGTCGCAACCAGCGTCTTTTCACTCAAAAGCAGCGAATCGGAATGAGCGTCAGAGACGGCGGATGCATAGCCGACGGCTGTAATCGCCCACCCTCATACTGTGAAGCCCACCACATCAACCAATGGTTTCGCGATGACGGAAAAACCGATATCGCTGATGGAGTGCTTCTCTGCCGAAGACATCACCTGCTCCTGCACAACACCGGATGGCAGATCATCCGCCGCAAAGGTGAATACTTTGTGCGGCCACCTCTGTCGGTCGACCCCAGACAGAAGATCATTGCTCTCCGCAGCCGGAACCCCATCATGAACGAACTCGCCGCAGCCCGGGCTACACAGCCGGATGCCCACACCCGCAATATCGCCTAGTCAATGGTTCGGGGCTCGCCCAAAGCGAACCGCCAGAAATCCCGGACAGTAGAGCGTCGACCCCAGACCGGTGAAATCCTCCTCACCCGTGAGCTGAGCGGATGGCAGTGGAACCAGCCAATCAATCGCCTGCACGGACGGAGCCTAAGCCGAGCACACTGTCCGCCAAACGAAAGAAAGTCCCGACCCCCTGGGGGGTTCGGGACTTTCTTATGTCCTGACACAGGACCTGCGTGCGCGAAGGGGGACTTGAACCCCCACGCCCTTACGGGCACTAGCACCTCAAGCTAGCGCGTCTACCAATTCCGCCATCCGCGCGCAGTGGTGAACCCTCGCAGGACCACCGAGGTATGAGAATAGCACGCTGCTAGCGTGGGGTAATGACGCAGCCCGCCGCACTTGAAGCCACCGCCCGGATTGCTCAAGAACTTATCCGCTTCGACACCACGAACTACGGTGAGGGTCGCTCAAACGGCGAGACGGATGCCGCTGAATACTTAGGCGAGCACCTCGCCGCGCTGGGGCTGAAGCCGCAATATTTCGACGCGGCGAGCGGCCGAACCACTGTCGTTGCGCGCGTCGAAGGGTCGGACCGTTCCAAGCCGGCTCTCGTCGTGCACGGTCACACCGATGTGGTGCCTGCGGATCCAGCGAACTGGAGCGTCGACCCGTTCGGCGGCGTCATCCGTGACGGACTGCTCTGGGGCCGCGGTGCCGTCGATATGAAGAACATGGACGCCATGATCATCACGGCGCTGCAAGACATTCTGGGCACCGGTAAGCAGCCCTCCCGCGACCTGGTGGTGGCCTTCTTCGCCGACGAAGAGAATGGTGGAGTCTGGGGGTCGCACTACATGCTGCGCGAGCATCCCGAGGTCTTCGCCGGCGCGACCGAGGCGATCAGCGAAGTCGGCGGGTACTCGGTGCACGTTAATGGCCAGCGCGCCTACCTGCTGCAGACGGGCGAGAAGGCGCTCGTCTGGATCAAGCTGATCGCCCGCGGCACAGCAGCCCACGGATCGCGCGTGATCCACGACAATGCCGTGACAAAGCTCGCGGAGGCGGTTGTGGCTCTCGGCCGCAAAGACTGGCCGATCCACCTCACCGCGACCACGCGGCAGCTGGTGGACGAGCTCGCCCGGCTGATGGGTGTCGACCCGCAGCAGGTCGGTCCAGAAGAGATAGTGCTGTCGACGGGAACGGCGGCCGGCTTCATCCAAGCCTCGTTGCGCACCACCACCAACCCGACGCTGCTGGCCGCTGGCTACAAACACAATGTGATCCCGGACACCGCCGAGGCGCTCATCGACATTCGCACGCTCGCGGGCGAGGAAGACGCCGTGCTAGCCGAGGTGCGCGACCTGGTCGGTGACGAGATCGAGATCGTCGTCATGCATCGGGATGTCGGGCTCGAGAACACCTTCGATGGCCCGCTGGTGGATGCCATGGTCGCCACCCTCGACCGTCACGACCCCGGGGCGCCGGTGCTGCCCTACTTGCTCTCCGGGGGTACCGACAACAAGGCCCTCTCGCAGCTCGGAATCACGGGGTACGGTTTCGCGCCGCTACGGCTGCCGCCTGAACTCGACTTTCCGGCAATGTTCCACGGTGTCGACGAACGTGTGCCGCTGGACGCCCTGGCGTTCGGTAGGCGGGTTCTGGGCGACCTGCTGCTGAACTACTAGCTCGCGCAGTTCGCCGGCGTGTGCTGGTCGGCCCTGTGCGAACGCACTCGGCGCCACCGGTAGCCTTGGGAGGTGAAGTCGTGGAGCAGTCCCGAGATTGCCCGGCTGACGGGGCGCGGGCCGTTGCCGCGCATCCATGACACCGCTTCCAACGCCACCATCGAGACGCGCCCGACC
>JANXTJ010000324.1 GCA_025352485.1 Salinibacterium sp. | reverse complement strand
GAGTTCCTATTCGGGGAGGCTGCTTAGACAGCCAGGGTCGTGTGGGGGTCGATGTAGACGACGCCATCGGCATCCACCGTCACGGCGAATACGGGGACGGGTTCGTACGCGGGAAGGTTCAGCGGCATGCCGGTGGCGAGCGAAAACTTTGAGCCGTGCGCCCAGCACTCGATGTCTTCGTCCTCGACGAATCCCTCGGCAAGCGAGATGTCACCGTGGGTGCAGGTATCGCCAATGGCGTGAACCGCACCGGTCGAATCCTTGACGACCACGATCGCCGTCTTCTCCAGAACCACCCGAAAAGCCTTGTTGGTCTCGAGCTCGGCGGTGGTGCAAATGCGTTCGGCGCTCATCCGGCTGTTCTCTCAAGTTCTTTCTCGATGGCGACATGCAGTCGCGCTTCGAGTTCGATATTGCCGATGCGCTGCACGATCTCGGAGAGGAATCCGATCACCACGAGTCGGCGCGCCTCCGCTTCGGTGATGCCGCGCGCCTGCAGGTAAAACAGCTGCTCGTCGTCGAAGCGGCCGGTTGCGCTGGCATGGCCGGCCCCGAGGATGTCGCCGGTCTCGATTTCGAGGTTGGGGATCGAGTCGGCGCGGGTGCCCTCACTCAACACCAGGTTGCGGTTTTGTTCGTAGCTGTCGGTACCGGCCGCGGCCGCACCGATCAGAACGTCGCCGACCCAGACCGTGCGCGCGCCTTTGCCCTGCAGCGCGCCCTTGTAGTTGACGCGGCCCTTGGTGTTCTTCGCCACGTGGTGCAGGTAGACGCGCTGCTCGAAATGTTGCCCGGCATCCGCGAAATAGAGGCCGTAGAGGTCGCCGTCGGCCCCCTCGCCGTCGAGATGTACAGCGAGATTTACGCGAATAACCGTTCCGCTCAGGGAGACCACCACGTGCTTGAGCTTGGCGTCGCGGCCGACGGAGGCAAAGTGGCTCGCCAGATGGATGGCATCATCGGCCCACTCCTGCACCGACACGACGGTCAGTGCTGCGCCGTCTTCGACGATGATCTCGATGTTCTCGCTGAGGGTGGCTCGACCGCCCGATTGCAGGATGATCGTCGCGTTGCTGTTGGCCTTCGCGGTGATCACGGTGTGGGCCGCGCGCGGTGTCGCGCCGAGCGTGGAGCGTGAAACGGTCAGATCGATGTGCTCGTCGCCACGCACGGTGATGGCGAGTGCTTTCTCGAATGAGCCCCATGCATTGGCGGATGCCCGCTCCTCGGGTATCCCGACCGAGCCAACGCGAGCGTCACTCCTGTCGATCCACTCGAGTTCCACGCCGTCCGCCGCAGGAGCGGTGTAGTCGTAGGACGAGCCGTCGAGCTGGCCGTCGATGAGGTCGCGCACGAGGGCGACCGGGGTGAGCTTCCACTCGGCCTCGAGACCGGTGACAGGGGGGAAGTCATTGTGCACGAAGGAAGAGAAGCGCTCGGAGCGAGTTTGCACGGGAACGACCCTGCCCTCGCCCGAATCCCATCCGCCGTCGCTGTGCGCCGCGGCGCCGTGCTGTTCGGGTGTGAGTATCGACATGCCTAGCCGACGCTGCCTTCCATGCTCATCTCAATGAGCTTGTTCAGTTCGAGCGCGTACTCCATCGGGAGTTCACGCGCGATCGGTTCGATAAAGCCGCGGACGATCATGGCCATCGCCTCGTCCTCCGGCATGCCGCGGGATTGAAGGTAGAACAGCTGCTCCGCGCTCACCCGCGAGACGGTCGCCTCGTGGCCGAGCTGAACATCGTCGACCCGGATGTCGATGGCGGGATAGGTGTCCGACCGCGAGATCGTGTCGACCAGCAGCGCGTCACAGCGAACGGTGTTCGCGGAGTGGTGGGCCTTCTCGTCGACGCGCACCTCGCCCCGGTATCCCGCCCGTCCGCCGCCACGGGCGATCGACTTCGAGACGATCGACGACGTCGTATACGGCGCCATGTGGATCATCTTCGCGCCGGCATCCTGATGCTGACCGGGGCCGGCGAATGCCACCGAGAGCGTCTCACCCTTGGCGTGCTCCCCCACCAGATAGATGGACGGGTACTTCATCGTCACCTTGGAGCCGATGTTGCCGTCGATCCACTCCATGGTGGCGCCCTCGTGGGCGATCGCGCGCTTGGTCACCAGGTTGTAGACGTTGGTCGACCAGTTCTGAATCGTCGTGTACCGCACTCGGGCGTTCTTCTTCACGATGATCTCGACGACCGCGGAATGCAGCGAGTCGCTGGTGTAAATCGGGGCGGTGCAACCCTCGATGTAGTGGACGTACGAGCCCTCGTCGGCGATGATCAACGTGCGCTCGAACTGCCCCATATTTTCGGTATTGATCCGGAAATACGCCTGCAGCGGGATCTCGACGTGGACGCCCTTGGGCACATAAACGAACGAGCCCCCAGACCAGACCGCCGTGTTGAGTGCGGCAAACTTGTTGTCGCCGGCCGGGATGACCTTGCCAAAGTATTCGTCGAAGAACTCCGGGTGCTCCTTGAGAGCCGTGTCGGTATCCATGAAGATGACGCCCTGCGCTTCAAGTTCAGCGTTGATGGAGTGGAAGACGACCTCGGACTCGTACTGGGCCGCGACGCCGGAGACGAGCCGCTTGCGCTCGGCCTCAGGGATGCCCAACCGCTCGTAGGTGTTGCGGATGTCTTCGGGAAGGTCTTCCCAAGTCTGTGCCTGCTTTTCGGTGGAGCGCACGAAGTACTTGATGTTCTCGAAGTCAATGCCGGAGAGGTCTGCACCCCAGGTGGGCATCGGCTTGCGGCGAAAGAGCTCGAGCCCTTTGAGCCGATTCTTGAGCATCCACTCCGGTTCGTTCTTGAGGCGCGAGATGTCGGTGACGACCTCTTCGTTGATCCCGCGGCGCGCGGAGGATCCCGCGGCGTCGGAGTCGGACCAACCGAACTCGTACTGGCCCAGCCCATTGAGTTCTGGCCGGTCGATGAGCACGTCAGACATAGTTACCTCTTTCCTACCGGTTCAAACCGAGGTGGTCTCACCGGCATTCCCTCACACAGCATGCGCGCTTCGTGCAAGCATGCCGGGGCGTTTTTCGAGGCACCCAGCCGCCGAGTGACTGTGCACACGTGGGCTGCTTAGACTTGAAGCAGGACTGCGGAGCTGACGCTCCGGCGTCGTCGATGACTCCCCGGCATGGGCTGTGATCCTGAACCTATTAATTGTATAGGCGAGTCGGCCCGAAAAACAGGAAGATGTGCTGTGAGCGTCATGGATATTCTCAATCGGCCGTGGCGCTGGCTTCCGCGGAGCGTAGATCGCCGTGTTCGCACGATCGCCTGGCTCTCGTTGATGTTGCAGGTGGTGCTCATCGGAACCGGGGGCGCGGTGCGGTTGACCGCGTCTGGCCTCGGCTGCCCGACCTGGCCGCAGTGCACCGCCGGTTCATTCGTCAACACGCCGGAGATGGGTGCCCACGGCATCATCGAGTTCGCCAACCGGATGCTCACCTTCGTGCTCGCGATCGTGGTGATCCTCGCGTTCCTGTTCGTCGTGCGTTTTCGGCGCACCCGCCCCGACCTGTTCGGGCTGACACTCGCTCAGGGGCTCAGCATCCCGTTTCAGGCTGTGCTCGGCGGCATCACCGTGCTCACCGGGCTCAATCCCTACGTCGTCGGTGCCCATTTTGCGGTGTCGGTCGTGCTGGTCGTGCTCACGACGGTTCTGGTGTGGCGGGTATATCGCGGTCGTGCTACATCGCCGGATGCCGCCCCGGCCGGGGCGGTGCCCCGCTGGTATCGCGGACTCGCGTGGGCCACCGCGGTTGTCGCGGGGATCACCGTTCTGATGGGCATCCTCACCACCGGCTCGGGACCGCACGCCGGCGACAACTCTCACCCCGACAAGCCCGCGCCGCGCAACGGTCTCGACCCGCAACTGCTGCAACACGTGCACTCCTGGCCCGCCTATGCGACGCTGGCCCTGACGATTGCCCTCCTGATTGCGGTACTCGTTCTCCACGCGCGGGGGGCGCGGCCCTTCGTTGTCGGGCTATTGGCGATCGAAGTCGTGCAGGTCTTCGTCGGGGTCACTCAGGCACGATTCGGTCTGCCGGAGGTGCTGGTCGGCATTCACATGGTGCTCGCTGGATGCCTCGTGGCCGCCGTCTCTGCTGTCGTGCTCGCGGCACGTGAGTTGCCCACGCGTTTCTAGCAAGGATCCACCAGCGGGCCTCCACTAACGTACTTCTGTCCCCCCACGTCACAGTCGAACGGGCAGTTTTCCGCAACTGACGAGTTTGTCGGTAGCGAGGCAAGCACATTGCCCACCATTGTCGGATGTCGCGCCGATCCACACTTCCTTCCGCACTACTGCCTGGCCCCTTTCTGGCGTCGTCAGCGCGGGAGCTCGGAGTCTCGTCCAAGCGCTTGCGGGCCAATGACCTGTCCGGGGCCGTCTGGGGCACCCGGTTGCCGGCCGCCCAAGCGCACGATCTGCGTCGAAGATGCGCCGCGTACGCGCTGAGGCTTCCCGATCACGCCGTGTTTTCGCACGTGACCGCCGCACTCCTGCACGCGCTTCCTCTTCCTCTTGCGCTCGAGCGGCGCTGGGCGATGGATGTCTCGGTGCGGGCGCCCCTACGTTCCACCGACCTCCGCGGGATTCACGGTCACCAACTCAGGCGACTCGAGCCCGTTCAGCTCCCGCCTGAAGGGCTCAGGACAACCAGCGTCGAGCACACCTGGTGCGACCTCGCCGGAATGCTTCGGTTGAGGGAGTTGGTAGCGTGTCGGCGACGCAATCCTCGACCGCCGGCACCCTCATTCGACCGTGGCAGCACTAGCGGATGCCGTGGCATCCTTTCCGGGGCGGCGCGGCCGGGCCAACCTTCGCGCCGCCCTACCCCTCCTCACGGATCGCGCGGAGTCACCGGCCGAGTCGATGATTCGGGTCGAACTCGCCGCTGCCGGACTTCCGAAATTGCAGGTCAATGTCGACGTGCGCGACGATCGGGGGCAATTCCTTGCCAGACCCGACCTGAGCTTCGTCAACTACCCGGTGCTCATCGAGTACGAGGGCGACTATCACCGCACGGATCGCGCCCAGTGGATGAAGGACATCGCGCGAACGCGGAAGCTCGAGACGATGGGATTCAGCGTCGTGCGTAGCGTAGCCAATGACCTTGCGGACCCGTCGGAATTGATTGGGAGGCTCCAGATGAACCTGCGTCTCCACGGGTGGCGTTGAATTCTCGTGACTTGCGGATATCTGTCGGTGCGCATGTAACGCATTGGGGCGGAAGTCCGTAACTGAGGGTTAGAAGGGCAGCAGCGGGTCGATACCGATGGCGATGAATACCAGCGTCAGGTAGGTGATCGAGCTGTGGAAGACCCGCATCGGGCGCAC
>JANXTJ010000297.1 GCA_025352485.1 Salinibacterium sp. | reverse complement strand
CTCTCTCAAACCGCTCACGCAGCGAAGGACGCTTGCGGCTCAAACGAGACCGTGCCGCCGCTGTCCTTCACTGCGTGAACGTTTCGCAGGCGACCCCGCAGGCCGCCTCGCAGGCGACCCCGCTGGCCGCCGCGTGCTCGGCGGATCTCGTGACCTGTCCTTCACAGTGTGAACGTTTGGAGGAAGCTACCCGAACCCTCGCCGCAGCTCCGGTCGGCGCCCGACCTAGCGATCATCGGTCCATGGGAAAACTCGAAAACGACATCCGGAAATACGGCGGACTGGTCTCGATGAGCCAGCTCCTGTACCTCGACCATTGGCGTGAGATCGTGAAGATCGCGCTCATGCACGGGGCGATCGTGCGGGTCAGACGGGGCTGGTATGCGCTGCCCACGGAATCGGACGCTGTCATGCGTGCCTGGCGCGTCGGCGGCCGCCTGGCTTGTGCGAGTGCGCTCGCGCACTGGAGCGGGGCGCCTCAGCCGAGCAACCTGCACGTCGAGGTGCCAGGCAACGCCGCCCATCTTCACAACCCGGATGATCTCCGGCTCAGGCTCGGCGATTCCGACGGTGTCGTCGTGCATTGGGCGCGAAACACGGCCGGCGGCGATTCCCGGGCCGTCGACCGGAGCGCCGCCGAAAGGCAACTGGCGCGGTGCGGCGGCTAAACCCTACGCAGCTTCCAGCGAGCTGGCGCTGTGCCGCTCAGGCCGCCGCCAGCGAACTGGCGTCGAGAATCGTGTAGCTGTAGCCCTGTTCGGCCAGGAAGCGCTGGCGGTTCTGGGCGAAGTCTTGGTCGACGGTATCCCGCGCCACGAGCGTGTAAAAGTTGGCGGGCAGACCGCTCTCCTTGGGGCGCAGAAGCCGGCCGAGGCGCTGAGCCTCCTCCTGCCGGGAGCCGAACGAGCCTGACACCTGAATCGCCACCGTCGCCTCTGGCAGGTCGACCGAGAAGTTTGCGACCTTCGAGACCACCAGCACCTTGGTGATTCCGTCGCGAAACTCCTGATACAGCCGCTCGCGCTCGTCAATGGATGTCGCACCGGTCAGTTTCGGGGCGTTCAGAGCCTCGGCCAGTTCGTCGATCTGGTCGAGGTATTGGCCGATGACGAGGATCCGCTCGCCCGCGTGTTTGGCAACCAGCGCGCGCACCACGCCCAATTTCGCGGGTGCGGTGGCAGCAAGTCGGTAGCGTTCATCATCGGCGGATGCCGCGTACTCGAGTCGATCAGACTCCGGTAGGTCGATGCGCACCTCGAAGCAGGATGCCGGGGAGATGAAACCCTGCGCCTCAATTTCTTTCCAGGGCGCGTCGAATCGCTTCGGCCCGATGAGGGAGAAGACGTCGCCCTCGCGGCCGTCCTCGCGCACCAGGGTCGCGGTGAGACCCAGCCGGCGACGCGCCTGCAGCTCGGCGGTGAGCTTGAAGACCGGGGCGGGCAGCAGGTGCACCTCGTCGTAAATCACCAGGCCCCAGTCGAGGGCGTCAAGTAGCGCGAGGTGGGCGTACTCGCCCTTGCGGCGAGCCGTCAGAATTTGGTAGGTGGCGATTGTGACCGGCCGCACCTGCTTGACCTGGCCGGAGTACTCGCCGATCTCCTCCTCGGTCAGCGTCGTGCGCTTCAGCAGCTCAGCTTTCCATTGCCGGGCGGAAACGGTGTTCGTCACCAGAATCAGCGTGGTCGTCTTGCCCGCAGCCATCGCTCCGAGCCCGACGAGGGTCTTGCCCGCGCCGCAGGGCAGCACGACGACACCGGATCCGTGCGCATAGAAGTTATCGATCGCCTGATTTTGGTACGGGCGCAAATGCCAGCCGTCGGAGTTGAGGGCGATCTCGTGCGGGGTGCCCGGCGTGTAGCCGGCGAGGTCTTCGGCGGGCCAGCCCAGCTTGAGCAGCTCCTGCTTGAGTTGCCCCCGAGCCCAGGCCTGCACGACGTACGTGTGCGGTCCGCGCTTCTCGAAAAGCAGCGCCGCGATTTTACGAGCTCTGGTGATCTCGCTGAGCACCGCGGCGTCGGTCGCGGTGAGGGTGAGGGCACCGTCATCCGCCCGCTCGATTACGAGGCGACCGTAGCGGCCCACCGTTTCGGTGATGTCGATGATGACCGACTGGGGGATCGCGAACTTGGAATACTTCTCGAGCGTGTCGAGCATATTTTCGGCGGTGTGCCCGGCGGCGCGGGCGTTCCAGAGGCCGAGCCGCGTGATGCGGTAGGTGTGGATGTGCTCGGGGGCGCGCTCGAGCTCGGCAAAGACGGCGAGGTCGTGCCGGGCATCCTGAGCGTCGGGGTGCGCGACTTCCAGAAGCACCGTGCGGTCGGACTGCACGATCAGGGGACCGTTTGTGGGCATCCTTACAGCCTAGGTGCGGTCCACCAACTATGAGGCCGGGCCGACGCTGACGATATTCGCCAGCGGCAGGGTGCGCTCGATATCGGCCTTGCGGTCGCGTGCGCGCAGCCGCCCGCCGGCAACGCTGGCGGGCTCCAACTGGTAATTAATGTCGGCGCCGTTGGGCATCCGCACGGTCACGGTGAGGGCAACCTTGCCCTTGATGGCGATATCCAGTTGGCGGGCCAGCCACGCCTTGCCCGTCACCTCGGGGTCTGAGGAGCTTCCGAGGCGCAGTTTTTCGACGAGGCCGATCGCGGCGGCTCTGGCGGTCGGCGGGGTCGCCCTGATCGCCTGGCGGCGCTCCAGCACGATGATCTCGCCGTTCGCATCTTCGGCGGCCACCGGATACCGTGCCTCGCTCAACGTCCAAAACAGCACGGCAAGGTCGAAGCGGGTTTCTAGGCGCGCACCAGAGCGCTGCAATCCGAGGGCCGCGAGGCTGTGGTCGACCAGCAGAGTGCGCAACAGGGTGCCGTCGGCCGAACTCACGTAGCTGCGCGCCGAGCCGTCGTCGAGCGCTCCCACCCGCACCAGCCCGAACCGGCCCGCCGCCTCACCGAGCAGATAGGCGAGCGGCTGCGGGATGCCCGTCAGCGAGATCTCCGTCAGAAACGCGCCGATCGTGGCGGCGGTTTCCCCGCCCGCCATGGCGCGGTAAATGGACGCGGTGGATATCCGGTAGCTGGAGGCCAGCGCCCGCCCCTCCACGTCAGACATCGTGCGCAGGCGGGAGTCGATCCGCGGTGCGAGCGGGCCCGGCGAGACTACCGATAGGTCGTGCTGCAGGTAGACCTTTTCGACCTCAGCGGGGAACAGCGCAGACATCACCGGGGCAGCCCTGGCCGCGCCGTCGACCAGCAGGGCAATGCCGGGGGTGCTGGGAGCGTTCGCGGCGGTGATTCCCAGAAGTTCGGCATCCCGGGTGTACACCACGACCCGGTCGTGCATCCAGGGGCCACCGGCGGGGAACAACCATTCGACGTATTCATCGAGACGCTCACCCCAACTGGCGTGCGCGCGCTTCGCCAGAATGCCGCGGATGTCGGTCGGCAGTCTGTCGAGCCAGGCCGCCGCGAGCAGAGACCAGCGCTCGCCCGATGGGCCCGAAAGCCAACCGGAGCTTGCCGCCGTCGGCATCCAACGCCCGCCGTCGAGGGCAGCAA
Source organism: Salinibacterium sp. (assembly GCA_025352485.1). Classification (GTDB taxonomy): domain Bacteria; phylum Actinomycetota; class Actinomycetes; order Actinomycetales; family Microbacteriaceae; genus Rhodoglobus. Next base: position 7,523 of record JANXTJ010000297.1, on the reverse strand, counting down.
GCCCGGCACGAGTCGCGATCTCGAGCAGGCCAGCTACGCGGGTCAGGTCGACACCCATCGCCGACGCGAGGCGCTTGCTGTCGGGCAGCGCGATGCCGCCGCGGGCCAGTTCGCGGGCCGAGTCGTGCTGCAGCTCACTGAGCAGTTCGGAAATCTGGGTGGTGGTGGCGAAGGCGTGCTCAGCCGCCACGTGGTCGGTGAATGCCGCATCCACCGCATCCACCGCATCGACCGAAGCGGCGGCGGTCGGTTCCCCGATCGTTGCCAGCTCGGCGAGGGTCGGCAGCTCGAGCTCGGGCCAGCGGGCAAATTGCCGCGTCACCGAAGCCGGCACCACGAGAAGCTCCGCCTCGTGCGTGACGAGGGCGAGGCGCGCGGCGTCGGCGAGGTGTGCAGCGAGCGACGGATCGCTGGCGCCAAGCGTCGCGAGGGTTGCCGCGACATCCGCGACGGTGGCCGCACCGAGATCGCTCAGGGCGGCGAGTGCCGTCAGCGTCGGGCGATCGAGTCGGCCGAGCGCGTGCTGCACAGAATCGGGGTCGAGGAGGGCCTCGGCGAGGTCGAAGAAGTCTCGGATGCCCGACTCGCGCAGTTCACGGGCGCCAAGCAGATCAGCGAGTTCTGCGTCGCTGAGCGAGCGCAACTGCCCTGCCAGCGCGAGGGCGGAATCGTTAGTTGCCGGCATCCCTTGCTTCACGACCCCGACGAAGCGCACTGACGATGATAAGCGCAATCATGAGGGCAAGTCCGATCGGGAGCCCGATCGCCGGGAGGATGATCACGGTGGGCCAGGGCGGAGTACCAAAATTTTTGAGGCCGGCCGCGGTCGCGATGATCACCACGATGAAGCAAATAATCGAGAGTCCGATCGCGGCGGCAATCATGAAAGCGAGTACCCGCTCGACGCGGTGTTCGCTGATTGGGCTGTTCTGAGCGGGTTGGTCTTTTGCCACAGCACAAGGATACGGGGTACGCCGCGTCCTCTAGTCTTGTGGAACCACATATAAGGGAGTACAGCGATGCCCACCGGCAAGGTTAAGTTCTACGACGACGAGAAGGGCTTCGGCTTCATCACCTCCGATGACGGTCAGGAAGTCTTCCTTCATGCGTCCGCGCTTCCCGCCGGCACCACCGGTGTCAAGGCGGGCACGAAGCTCGAGTTCGGCATTGCCGACGGTAAAAAGGGTGCCCAGGCGCTGTCTGTGCGCGTGCTGGAGGCGCCACCGTCGCTGGCGAAGCTCAATCGCAAGCCGGCGGATGACATGGCCATCATCATCGAAGACCTCGTCAAGCTGATGGATGGCATCGGCACCAACCTCAAGCGTGGGCGCTACCCGGACAAGGCACACAGCACCACGATCGCGGCGATGCTGCGCAAGGTTGCGGACGAGTTGGATGCCTGAGTCCGCTTCCTCCACGTCACGCTACGAGGAGCTCGCTCGCGGTGCTCTCCGAGAGATCACCCCCGCCGACACCGTCGGCGCTTTCTTCGGCGAGACCGACGAGGGCAATGGCGCTGTGTCGGTGCTTTTCGAGTCGGCGCAGCCGGGCTATCCGGGCTGGAAGTGGACCGTCTCGATTGCTGACGTGGACGGGCAGGAGCCGACCGTGCTTGAGGCCGAGCTGATGCCGGGCCAGGGGTCGCTTCTCGCCCCGGACTGGGTTCCGTGGAGCGACAGACTTGCCGACTACAAGGCCGCCCAAGAGGTAGCCGACGGCTCGTCGGATTCCGACGACGACGATGACGACGACGATCATGATGACGACGACGACGATCATGATGACGACGACGATGACGACGACGACCTGCTGGGCAACGACGTCCTACACGGCGGAGACCTCGACGGCGTCGACATCGACGAGTCCGGGGCGGACGACGACGACAACGACGACGACGACAATGTCGATGATGACGACGAGTTCGACGACGATGACGACGAGGCCGAAAAGACCTACTGAATCAGCGGTGCCGCACCCGTAGGTAAAGCAGGGCGATCAGCCCGAGGGCGAGGCCGGCGATGCACGCCCACAGCCACCACCCTTCGCCGGCCGCGGTGATCGGGTCGGCGAACACGGCGACAACCGCGAGCCCCACGATCCAGAGCGCGATCCCGATCAGGATCGCGGTGCGGTCGTCGGTCGTGACCGGGGTCGGGTCGGCGCGGCGTTCGGAGTCTTTGAGCCAGAGTCGCACGCGACTTAGGCTATCGAACGAGCCACGGCCGCGCTCCGCCCGTACGCCAGCGCACCAAACGTGGGCTGCCGCAACCTAGGCCAGGGCCTCGACGACGTACTCGATTGACGCGATCAGGGCGCGCACGTCATCTGGTTCGATCGCCACGAAAGTTGCCACGCGCAGCTGATTGCGCCCGAGCTTGCGATAGGGATCGGTGTCGACCACCCCGTTGGCTCGCAGCGTGCTGGCGATGGCAGCGGCATCCACGGATTCATCGAAGTCGATAGTCACCACGACCTGCGAGCGGTGGTCGGGGTTGGTTACGAACGGGCTCGCGTAGCTGGCACCCTCGGCCCACCCGTAGAGCGCGTCGGAGGATTCCTTCGTGCGAGCGTGCGCCCAGGGCAGGCCGCCGCCGGAGTTGATCCAGTCGATCTGATTTTCGAGCAGGAGCAGCGTCGAAAGGGCGGGGGTGTTGAGAGTCTGGTTGAGGCGAGAGTTGTCAATCGCGTTCTTGATGGAGAGAAATTCCGGGATGTAGCGGCCGCTGCGCGCGATCGACTCGACCCGCTCGATCGCGGCGGGGGAGAAGAGGCCGAACCACAGCCCGCCGTCCGATGCAAAGTTTTTTTGCGGGGCGAAGTAGTAGACATCGGCTTGCGATACGTCGAAGTCGATACCGCCGGCGGCCGATGTCGCGTCGACGACCGTGAGGGCGCCGGCATCGCCCGCCGCGCGCACGACCGGTGCCATCACGCCCGTCGAGGTCTCGTTCTGCGGGTAGGCGTAGACGTCGATGCCCGCGATGATCTCGAGTTCGGCGCGGCTGCCAGCCGGGGCGTTCACGACGTGCGGCGCGGTCAAGAAGGGTGCAGATGCGGCCTGCGCGAACTTGGCACCGAATTCGCCGAAGGTCAGGTTCTCGCTGCGCGTGTGAATGAGGGAGAACGCCGCGGCATCCCAGAAGGCGGTCGAGCCGCCATTACCCAGCACGACCTCGTAGCCGTCTGGCAGGCGGAAGAGCTCACCGAGCCCGGAGCGCACCCGGCCGACCAGATCCTTCACCGGAGCCTGTCGGTGTGAGGTGCCGAGCAGGGCCGTCCCCGCCGTGGCGAGGTAGTCGAGTTGTTCCGGCCGAATCTTGGAGGGTCCGCAGCCGAAACGACCGTCGATGGGCAGCAGATTGGCGGGTATTGTGAGCGCTGGCACGCGCCTAATCTTACGGGCGGCTGACGTTAGGCTGGATCGTATGACGGACCTCGTCGACACCACAGAGATGTACCTGCGCACCATCCTCGATCTCGAGGAGGAGCACATCGTTCCGCTGCGCGCGCGCATATCCGAGCGCCTCGGTCATTCCGGCCCTACCGTCTCGCAGACCATCGGGCGCATGGAGCGTGATGGGCTCGTCGTGGTGGAGGGCGACCGCCACCTACAGCTCACGGCGGAGGGGCGCGTCCGCGCGATCCACGTGTTGCGCAAGCATCGACTGGCGGAACGTCTCCTGGCGGATGTCATCGGGCTCGACTGGGCATTCGTGCACGACGAGGCCTGTCGCTGGGAGCACGTCATGAGCGAGCAGGTCGAGCGCCGCGTGCTCGAGATGCTTGGTCACCCGACGGAGTCGCCGTACGGCAATCCGATTCCGGGGCTTGCCGAGTTGGGGGATGCCCCCGCGCCCGCCTTCATGGACGGCGTGGTCAATATCGTCGATCTCGTTTCTTCCACGTCGGGCAGCGTGAGCGGGGTGATCCGCCGCCTGGGGGAGCCGGTGCAGTTCGAGCCGGAGCTTCTGCAGCAACTGCGCAGTGCCGGTGTCATGCCCGGCGCCACGGCGAGCATTTCGGCCGCCGGATCGTACGTTTCGCTGCAGGTTGAGGGCTTCGGCGACGGCATCGAATTACCCAACGAAGTAGCCGTTCACATCTTCGTTGCTGGCTAATTACCCCCAAGTTCGCCATGTTTGCGCGCCTCGGGGTGACATCTCCGGCATCTTCACGTACTATCGCTAAGTCCTCATCGGCCAGAAATGCCGGCCAAAAGGACCCTCGGATGAGCGTCTCGTTAACCCGTCTCAACCGCAGGTACGTTTATATATACGAAACGGATGGGGCAGCAACCTAGGGCTGCCGAGGCGCAGGAGGTCAAATCTCTTGGCAAATGTAGGACGAAAAAAACGCACGGACGTGCAGTTCAGGCAAGCTCAACCCGATACCAGCCAAAGCCCGGTTCACCCGGCCTTCAGCTCGCAAAAGACTCGACTCCGGCGAAAGTCGAGCATGCTCAGCTTGGCGGTGACCGCGGTCATCGTGCCCGGTCTTTTCGCCACCGTCGCCCTCCCGGCATATGCCTATTCGGCGCCGACCACCACCACGGCCGCTGATGCCACCGAGGCCTTGCAAGAACTGAAGGCAGCGGGCGCTCAGAAGGTCAGCGTCAACGCCGAAGCCGCTCCCGTACCGGTCGCGCGGGACAACTTCTCTACGACTTCGGCCGCCGAGATTCGGCGTGCATCGCTCGCGGCGTCCTATGCCGCATACTCCGGCCCGAACGTGGCGGCCCTGCTGGCCAACCCGCCGTATCCGAATTTTAACCTCGGCGGCATCGCCGCGGTCGCGCAGCAATATGTTGGCGTGCCATACGTCTACGGAGGCGCCGATCCGTCAGGGTTCGACTGCTCGGGATTCGTGATGTACGTGTACGCGCAGTTCGGCGTCGCTCTTCCGCACTCGGCCTCCGGCAGTGCTGCCGCCGGCACCGCAATCTCACGCGAGGCGGCCCTGCCCGGTGACATTGTCATCCTGCCAGGGCACAGCGGCATCTACCTCGGTGGCGGGATGTTCATCGACGCCCCCGAGGCCGGCCGCACCATTCAGGTGCGCCCCATTTACGAAAACGACTACTACATCGTGCGCGTCGGGATCTAATTCACCGTCCCGTTCTGGGTTAGCCTTGTGCTCTTGGAGTTCCTCGTGGACCGGAGAGCCGAATGTGCAGTAGCTGCAGCATCCAAACCGTGGATGCGCGCGCCTACTTTTGCATACGGCACAGCAGTAAGCAGAGTGTGACTCGTCACGCAACGCAACATTAGGCATCGTCTTACGACGGTGTCTTTTTGTTTTTCTGCCCCTCCGTGCCGCCATGAACGCCTCGGGTCGAACGTCTGCAAGCCGTGCAGGCTCTTTCGAGAGGACAAGCAGTGCGCACCTTAGTCTTGAACGCGGGCTTCGAACCGCTCGCCGTCGTGTCATTCAAACGAGCGCTCGTGCTCGTGATGAATCAGAAAGCGACGATCGTCGCGGCGGATGTCGACAATCCGGTTTGGGGCTCGACCGGGTCGTGGGAGCGCCCTTCGGTGATTATTCTGCGCAACTATGTGCGCATCCCGAGCGGCCGACACGTGCCGGTGTCCCGTCGTGGGGTGTTGCGACGCGACAATCACCGCTGTGGTTATTGCGCGGGGGTGGCCAACACGATCGACCACGTGCTGCCGCGCTCACGGGGCGGAAAGGGCAGTTGGGAGAACCTGGTGGCCTGCTGCCTGCGCTGCAACAACATCAAAGGTGACCGCACGCCGGCGGAAATGAATTGGAAATTGCGGGTGACCCCCCGCCCACCGTACGGCACAGGCTGGGTGGTCCGTGGGGTCGAGCGCGCCCTCCCGGATTGGGACGAATACCTCGCGCCGGCGGCCTAAAAGACTGTTACCTCGCTGTGACAATTCGACTTGCTGGGCCAAATCGCGTAGCCTCAGTGAGGTCCCGGGAGCCCGGAAGGAAAAGTAACTTGGTCGATTTTGAGCCATCCAGAGACATGGATGACCTGCTCGGCTTTGGCGTCCCCGATTCCGTCGCCGCCTCGCACGCCTTCGCTGGCCTGGCCCCGCAGAACCTCGAACCGCTATCTCCCGCGATCGCTGGCACGTTTGCGGTGGATGCCCCGGCCGCAGTCCAGCACAACTCACGCCGCGCAGCCCGCGCCGCCCAGGGCAAAAGCTCGGCCTCGGATCGGCAGCGGATGTCTCGACCGGCCGGCGACCGCAGGGCCGTAGCGCGTGCTGCGCGTGACCTCGAGGCCCTTCCGGCGCCAGCCGCGCGCAAACTGCAACGCCACGAGCTCGCGCTCATGAATGCCTCCGCCCCGAAGCCTCCCCGCAAGAAGCCGCTCAGCGTGCTCATCACGATGGCCGCCGTCGGCGGCATGTTCGCCGTGGTTGGGCTGCCGGCCTACGCCCTCAGCCCCGTCGCCACCGTGACGAGCAAAACGGAAGCCGACGCGCAGTCGATGGTCGTCAGCTCCAGTGCAACGACACTTGCCGTCGCCCGCGACGGCTACCACGCCACCACCGAGGCCGACCTCGCACAGATGGCGAAGAATGCCCTCCGCGCCGAGCAGAATGCGGCATACAACCTCTCGGGGGCGAGAGCCTTGGGCGACGACTACCCGTGGCCATACGAGCTCATGCAGTACCAAGGGGGCGGGCTGTCCCCGCTGAACTACTACTACCGCGAGTGCGTGGATTTTGTCGCGTGGCGCCTCAACCGCGATGCCGGCTCCTACGCGGCACCCTTCAAATGGGTCTGGTCGAACCTCACGCCCATGGGCGGCGATGCAAGCCAGTGGAAGTACAACTGGCGCCAGCACGGCTGGCCGATCAGTGACACCCCGATCAAGGGCGCGGTCGCCTATATGGGGGGCAACCACATCGCCTACGTGAAGTCACTTAACGCAGACGGCACGATCACGATCGAGGAATACAACTACATCCACGGGATGTACGGCCAGCGCACTCTTACGCCCGCGTCGGTCGTCGCCGCCGGTGGCACGTTCCTCTACCCGCCGTCCTGACGCAGCGTTTCGCCCGCGCTGCCGAGAGCCTTCCTGCAGGAGGGAGTCTCTTCGGCGGCTAAGCTCGTTTCGCCAGCCTCTGTAGCTCAATGGAAGAGCAGTTCCGTCCTAAGGAAACGGTTGGGGGTTCGAGTCCCTCCAGGGGCACCAGTGAAAAAGTCCTGGTCAGGGCGGCTATTGTTCACACCTGGGTCGCGACATGAGTCACTTTTAATTAGTCCCTGGTCATCGGCCGGAGACTTTCTGCGTGTTGTGCCAGTAGCCGTGGTCGGAGTTGGGGTCGTAGTGCTCCGTTCGGTGCGCACAGTCGGCAGGTCGGCGCGCGGTCGGCAGGCCGGTGGACGACGCGAGATCGAGGCTGATTGTCAGCTTCGCCCCTGAAATCTCAGGGGCGGAGCCGACCAGCATCGGCGGAACGGGGCGCGGGCAGGGGCGGAAGGTAGCGCGCAGGGGAGGTGGTGCATTTCGGCTTACCCAAGCGGCCAAAGTGAGCAGCACA
>JANXTJ010000290.1 GCA_025352485.1 Salinibacterium sp. | reverse complement strand
GCCTACGGCACCTCCAAGATCGCCACGATCCTGTTCGCCCAGTCGCTCGCCGCCAGGGGGCTAGACGCCTACTCCTTCCACCCCGGCTACGTCGCGACCCGCTTCGGTGAGTTATCGCCACTCGTGCGCTTCGCCAATGCTGTCACCGGAGGTCGGGCCGCGATCTCGCCAGAGGAGGGCGCGACACCGCTGGTGCACCTCGCGACGATCGACACCGTGGATGCCGCCAACGGCGCGTACTTCGATCGACTCAAGCCCTACGGTCGCATCGACGCCAGCGGCCGAAAGCCGGGCGTCGGCGATGCACTCTGGGAGGCCAGCGCTGCCCTCGTCGGGCTACCTGCCGAACTCGCCCCGTAGCGAGCGCGCGCCGGCGGTCACCACTGCGTCGATCACCACTGCGCTGGATGCCGCTCCTGCCAGCCGAGACGTCGCTCCAGCTGCGCTCCGATCGCCAGCAGCACGTCCTCCCGCCCCGGCCGCGCGACCAGTTGCACGCCCAGCGGTAGCCCGTCGGCAGTCATCGCCACCGGGAGTGCAATCGCGGGAAGCCCGCTCACGTTGGCGAAACTCGTCCACGGCGTGTACCGCACCTGCTGCGCGAAGTTGGCCTCGGCATCCTCGGCAGCGAACCAGCCGATCGGGCGCGGTGTCATGGCGAGGGCCGGCGTCAGCACCGCATCGAAGGCGTCGAACTGTCGGATGACGCTGCGCTCGAACAGCGCCAGCCGGGCCAGCGCATCCCCGAGCTGGCGCGCGCTCAACGCCCTGCCGCGTTCCACCAGCCAGCGCGTCAGGGGCTCGAGCAGCGCGAGCTCTCGCGGAGTTTCCGCCGGGATGTCGGCCGCCCCGGACTGCCATATCGTGCGAAAGGCGGGGGCGTAGCTGTCATCCGGCTCAAGCGCGATGCATTCGGTGCCGTGGCCGAGCGCGTCGAGCTCGGTGCGGGCGAGGTGCATGGCGGCCGCGGCATCCGGAGACACGGTGATCTCGTAGGCCGAATCCCACGGCGATGTGGTCATTACGCCGATGCTGAACCGGCCCTCGCCGCGCAGTGCCGCATTAAGGAAGGCCCCACCGTCCCACCGGGGCGGGCCGACCGACCACGGTGAGGGCCCTGCGATCGCGTCCAACAGCAGGGCGGCATCGGCCACCGTGCGGGCCAGCGGGCCGCCCACGACGAGACCGCCGAGCGAGCCGAACCCCGAGGATGCGGGCACGCGACCGCGCGATGGCTTCAGCCCCACGAGGCCGGTCGCGGCGGCCGGGATGCGGATGGAGCCGCCCCCGTCTGAGCCCGGAGCCAGTGGAAGCAACCCGGCGCTGACGGCGACGGCGGCTCCCCCGCTGCTGCCGCCCGCCCCACGGGACGGGTCCCACGGGGTGCGCGCGGGCGGCGCCACCTGTGACTCGGTGTATGCGGGCATCCCGAACTCAGGCGCGTTAGTCTTGCCGAGACTCACGGCTCCGGCCGCGTCGATGACCCGCACGATTTCGTCGGATTCCTCCGGCACGAAGTTTTGCATCAGCCGCGAGCCGAACATGGTGCGCACCCCGGCTCGCCGCCAGAGGTCTTTGTCGCCGACCGGGAGCCCCCACAGCGCCGCAGCCTTGGGAACCTCGCGCTCGACATGCTTCGCGCGGGCGAGCGCCGCATCCCGGGTCACTGTCGTAAATGCGCCGAGCCCGTCGTCGAGCCGCTCAATGCGGTCGAGGTAGTGGGTGGCCAGCTCCGTCGGCGAGACCTCCCCGCGACGCAGTCGATCGAGCAGTTCGAGCGCGGTCAGGTGGTGAAGTTCGAACACGAGTCGAGCCTACGGCGTGGCATTTGCTGCACGACCCGCCGGACCGGACCCGCTGCACACGGGGACGACATGTTCGGGTGCAAGGGTTAGCCGCATGGGCTACCTATTCCTCGCGCTCGCCATCATTGGCGAAGTCCTTGCCACCTCCTTCCTCAAACTGACCTCGGGCGAGAAGCAGGTGTGGTGGGCGTACCCGATCGTCGTCGTCGGCTACGTGTTCGCCTTCGCGATGCTGTCGCAGACCCTTTCCCGAGGCGTGCCGCTGGGAATCGCCTACGCCATCTGGGCGGGCGTCGGGGTGGTACTGGTCGCGATCATCAGCTGGCTGGTCTTTCACGAGACGCTCAGCTGGCAGCAATTGCTGGGTATGGTGCTGGTGATCGGCGGCGTCGTACTACTGGAGACGGGCGGGAAGCACGGCGACTGACCGCTCGTTGCGCATCCGGGCAGAAGACCGCAACTGACGGGTCACTTGAGGGATTTCTGCATGAGCACGGTTCCGAGCCAGCGCCCGAACTTGAAACCGACCTTGCCCATGTGGCCGACCTCTTTGAACCCAAAACTCTTATGCATCCGGATGGATGCCTCTGCCCCCTTGTCGGCGATGACCGCCACCATCTCCTTAAGCCCCGCCGCCTTCGACTGCGCGATCAACTCGGCCAGCAGCGCCTTGCCGAGCCCTTTGCCGGTGGCGGCCGGCCCCAGATAGATGGAGTTTTCCACGCTGAATCGGTAGGCGGCCTTCTCCTTCCACGGGTACACGTGGGCGTAACCCAGAAGCTGGCCGTTGGGGCTTTCGGCCACGATAAACGGCATCTTCTTCGCCGCACCGTTCTCGAACTTGTGCCGAAGCGCCGCGAGGGTCATGTACTTCTCGTCGAAGGTCACCGTCGAATTCATAACGTAGTGGTTGTAGATCTCGAGCACATTCGGCAGGTCGGAGGATGTGGCAGGCCGGATTGTGTACTGAAAGCCCGGCTCGGGCGTCGGCGCCGGTTTGAGGTGCGGCGGCAGCTCGCGCCGCTGCTGGTATTCCTCTTCGAGCATGCCCAGATCCTAACTCGGGAGCGACCAATCGACGGGGGAAGCGCCCTGAGCCACGAGCAAGGCGTTCGTGCGGCTGAAGGGGCGCGAGCCGAAGAATCCGCGCCTGGCCGAGAGCGGGCTGGGGTGTGCGCTCTGCACGATGGGGATGTCGCCGAGGAGGGGCGTGAGGGTCGCGGCATCCCGCCCCCAGAGGATCGCCACGAGCGGGCCGCCGCGCGCGACCAAAGCCTGGATGGCCATCTCGGTCACCGCCTCCCACCCGATGCCGCGATGCGATCCCGCGAAGCCCGACCGCACGGTCAGCACGCGGTTGAGTAGCAGAACCCCGCGCTCGGCCCAGGCCGACAGGTCGCCGTGCGCCGGGAGCGCCACCCCGACGTCGTCGCGCAACTCTGTCTGGATGTTCTGCAGGCTCCTCGGCAGCAGCCGCATGTCGCGTTCAACCGAGAAGGCGAGGCCGACGGGATGCCCGGGCGTGGGGTACGGGTCCTGTCCCACTATGAGCACCCGCACATCGGCAAGGGGCACGCGGAACGCCCTGAACACGGATTCATCGGCAGGCAGGTACCCGCGCCCGGCCGCCGACTCCGCCGTGAGGAAGCGCCCCAGGTCGGCGATCCTGCCGGCGGCGGGCTCGAGCGCCGCTGCCCAGTCCGGGGCGACCTGCTCGACAAACGGATCGCGCGGAGCCATGCCTTTCACGCTAGTAGCATCCAGTCATGTCTTCAGCACGCGGCAGGGTCGGCGGGGTCACCTTCGGGCTCATCGGCTTCTTAGTTCTGGTTGAAATCACCAGCGGAATTCTGCAGGGCTTCTACGTTCCGCTGATCAGCGACCTCGTAAAATACCTGCACATCAAAGACGCCGACTTCAACTGGTTTGAGGCGGCCCAACTTCTGCTGTCAGCCCTCGTGGTGCCGATTCTCGCCAAGCTCGGCGACATGCACGGCCACAAGAAAATCCTGCTGATCGCGACCGTCATGACGGCCCTGGCCAGTTGGGCACTCGTACTCGCCGACAACTTCACGACCTTCCTCATCGCCTGGGCGCTACAGGGTTTTTATGTGGTCTGGCTGCCGCTCGAGGTCGCGCTGATCTTCGATCGCGGCCGCCGCACCGGCACAGGCGCATCGCAGACGCGCAGGGCGGCGGGGCTGCTGGTGGTCGCCCTCGAGGCCGGCGCGATCATCGGCGCGCTGCTGGGCGGTCGGGTCTTCGGCTGGACCGGCCAGAACGTGCCGGTCACCCTGATGATCCCTGCCATCGCCGTGACGCTGGTGTTCTTCGTGATCCTGTTCGGGGTGCCGGAGTCCACCCCGCTGCCCGGCCGCAGCCTGGATGCCCGCGGGTTCGGCATCCTGACCCTTAGTCTGCTGCTGATCACCTCGGGGCTCACCTTCTTGCGGCTCAACGGTCTTCAGGCGTGGTGGGTGTACCTGCTGATCGCGGCGGGCATCCTGATGTTCATCCCCTTCGCCCGTTTCGAGCTGGCGCAGAAAGACCCCGCGATCGACCTTCGGGTGCTGAAACAGCCGACCATGTGGCCCGTTCAGCTCACCGCATTTCTGATCGGTATCAGCCTGCTCGGGGCGCAGGCGCCGCTGAGCACCTATGCCGGCACCGACCCGGCCAACGGCTATGGCCTCGGCCTTGACTCCGGCGATCGCTCGAACCTCATCGGGGTGTACCTGATCTCGATGATCGTTGGCGCGCTGCTTTTCCCGGTCGTCTCCCGGCGCGCCAGCCCACGGATCGCCCTGATTGTCGCGGCGTTCTTCGTGGCGGCGGGGTACCTGCTGTTCATCCCGTTCCATCTCGAGGTCTGGCAGGTGTTCGTGAACATGTCGATTGCCGGTATTGGCTCCGGCGCGCTGGTGGGCGCCATGCCGGCGGCCGCAGCGGCCGCAGCCCCGCGCGGCCAGACCGGCATCGCGGCCGCGCTCACCAACACCACGAAGACACTCGGCGGCTCGTTCGCCTCGGCCGTTTTCGGCATCGTGCTGGCCATGGGAGTCGTAACCGCGGCAACGAGCACCGCGTCGAGCCTCTCCGGCTACCTGGCCGTGTGGATCATCTGCGGCGGTGGCGCGCTGGTTGCGGCGGTGTTGCTCTTCCTGGTGCCCAAGAACGCGTTCTCCGATACGGCGACAGATGCGGCGACCGACACGGCAAGCATTACGGCGACCACTAGCGCGACCACCGTCGACAACGCCAGCGAGGCCGAAGCTCGCCCCTGATCACCTTGTGCGGCGCAGCCTGGGCGACCGGCTTGATAGTGATGAGGTCGAGGTTGACGTGGAATGGCAACTCCATGGCGTGCACGATCGCCTCGGCAATGTCTTCCGCGTGCAGCGGGTTGGGCACATTGTCGTACACCGCATCGGCCCTCGCCTGATCACCGCCGAAACGCACGAGCGAGAATTCCTCGGTGTGCACCATGCCGGGGGCGATCTCGAGGATCCGGATCGGCTCACCGGCGAGCTCCAGCCGCAACACCGCCAGCATCGACGCGGCGGCATGCTTGGCGGCAACGTACCCGCCCCCGCCCTCGTAGGCGACGTGACCGGCGATCGAGGTCACCGTCATGATGTCGGCGCTCGTTCCCGGGGTGATCCCGGCACGCAGCAACGGCAGCAGCGCACTGGTGACTCGCTTCACCCCGATGACGTTGACGTCATACATGCGGGCCCAGTCGTCAGGGTCGCTGTCCTCCACGCTGGCTAGCCCGAGGGCGCCGCCGGCGTTGTTGACGAGAGCATGGATCGGGCCGAGGGCGCTCAGGTAATCCCGCAGGGCGGTGACGTCGTCGGACTTCGTGACGTCGGCGACGAACACGTCGGCGCCGGTCTCCTCGGATAACGCCAGGAGGCGGTCGGCGCGGCGAGCGACTCCCACGACGTCCCAGCCGTGCTCTCGGAGCAGGCGCACGGTGGCGGCCCCAATTCCCGAACTTGCTCCCGTGACCACTGCGCGGCGATTTGTCATGGCTCAAAAATAGTGCCGGGATTGGTGGCCCGCTGACGAAGCCGAGCGCTGAACGTACAACGGGGCCGCCGTTTCGAGAAACGACGGCCCCACGAGCGTCAGAGCTAAGCGACCGATCAGTGCAGGTTTACCCGCTTCGGCAGCACGAAGACCAGGGCGAGGGCGACCAGCGCGAAGAGCGCACTGACGAAGAATGCCGCCGTTGCCGCATCACCAAAGTGGCTGGCCAGCACCGCGCGCGAAATCGCCTCGCCTGCCGCCTGCGGTGAGGCGTACGTGCCGGCCTGAATCGCCGCCACCACCTTGGTGTGAATCTCCTCGGTGAGGCCGGAGACATTGGCCACACCGAAGAGCACGCTCGAGACCACCGCGATGCCGATAGCGCTACCGATGCGCTGCATGGTGCCCACTACGCCACTGGCCGCACCCGCTTCCGTGCTGTCGACCGTGGCGACGATGAACCGGGAGTTCGGAGCGATGAAGAAACCGTTGCCGAGACCGGCGATGGCCAGCGGGCCGAGCAGGATCCAGCTGGTCAGATCGGTCGTGGCGACGGTGAGCAGGATCAGCCAGAGGGCCAACAGCCCCACGAACACGAGGCCAGCACCCAGCACGAGAACACCGCGACCGAGTTTCTGGGCGACCCTGTCACTCTGCGAGGCTCCCACGATGTTAGCGATCGCGAACGGGATCGCCACCAGTCCCGCCTCCAGCGCGGTGTGCCCGAGGCCGAACTGCCAGAGCAGGGAGATCGTGAAGAAGATGCTCGTGAAGGCGGCGAAGTAGACGAGGGCGAGGATCGTGCCACCGGTAAATGCCGGGTGTGAGAAGAGGTGCGGGGGCACCAACGGGGACTTGCCGCGGGCCGCGAGGCGACGCTCCCAGAACGCGAAGGCGACCATCAGCAGCAGGCCGCCGGCGATCGAGAGGTAGGTCCACAACGGCCAGCCTTCTTCCTGCCCCTGAATGAGCGGGACGAGGATGGCCACCAGCGAGCCGGCCAGTAGCAGGAGTCCAAAGAAATCCATCGAAGCCTTGACACCGGGCACCAGCTTCGGCAGCACGATGGCGGCGGCGATGACTCCAGCGACACCGATCGGGAGGTTCACGAAGAAGATGTAGCGCCAGCCCTGTGCGTCACCGAAGACCTGGATCAGCACGCCACCGACGACGGGACCGAGCGCCGAGGAGACGCCGAGCACTGCCCCGAGGATCGCGAACGCCCGGCCACGCTTCATCGGCGGAAAAAGTAACTGGATGAAGGCCGTGACGGGCGGGAAGAAAATGCCACCGCCGAGGCCTTGAATAACCCGAGCCACGATGAGCTGGGTGGGGTCTTGCGCGAGGCCGGCGAAGAGGCTGGCGGTGGTGAATACGGCGAGGCCGAAGATGAACACCCATTTGTGCCCGATGCGGTCACCAATACGGCCGGCCGGGATCAGGACGAGGCCGAATGCCAGCGCATATCCCGAGATAATCCAGGCCAGCGTCGACTCACTGGCATTGATGCTGACTCGGATTGTTTGCAGTGCGACGTTCACGATAGTGGTGTCGAGCAGCGCCATGAACATGCCGACGAGCAACACGGCGAGCGATGCCCATGCCCGTTTCTCACTGACGCCCACCGGCGCGGTCCATACCGGCCCCTTGTTGGCCCATTTCTGGGCGGGGGCTGAATCGTTTTCGGTCATTGGTGATGTCCTTTCGTAGATCTGGATAGTTCGTCTTCGATAATTTCGGGAAGTTGACGAAGAAGTTCTTCGTGCCAGATGATTTCTGCGCGAATGCGCTCGGCACGATGTTGCATAACCAGGCGCTCGACCTGGCTCAGATATTTGGCGATGGACAGGGTGTGCACTTTCTCCTGCACGAGCATTGTCTGCAGTTCCGACAATCGCGCCTCGACGGCCGCGGGAATTTCGTGGAGGGTGCTCTTGTCGAGTCGCGAGATCGCGAGGTCGAAGGGGTCGGGCTTGATGATGATTTCGCGCAGGCCCATCCGTCGCACGGCAGCCAACGCGGTGAGCCCAGCTGCGGTCACCCGCCAGACCTGACGTTCGGGGTATGAGCCCTCGCGCTCGACTCGCACTTCTTCGATGAGCTCTTCGGTCGCCAGTCGCTTGATCGCCCCGTAGAGGGCGCCGACGGTGATGTCTGTCCACATGTCGATGTGCTCAAGCTCCGCGAGTTGGCGCAGCTGGTGACCGTGCATTTCCCCTTCGTCGGCGAGCGCACCGAGAATGAAGAGGCGAATACTGGACACGAGACTACTCTCGCATGAGTAGTCTCGTTGGTCAATTCGTTACGTCACATGTCAGCGGCCATTGCTGTCGGCAGGTCGACAAACCTAGGATCACTGCGAGTGGGCAATGGTCCCGCCCCCACCGCCGTGCGTAACACCCCAAGGAGCAGAGATGTCTGACTGGAAGTTCGAAACCAAGCAGGTCCACTCGGGCGCCCAGCCCGACCCGACGACCAACGCCCGCGCCACGCCGATCTACAAGACGACGTCGTACGTCTTCAACAGCACCGATCACGCCCAGAATCTTTTCGCGCTCGCCGAATTCGGCAACATCTACACGCGCATCATGAACCCGACGACCGACGTGGTCGAACAGCGCCTGGCCGCCCTCGAGGGCGGCTCTGCTGCTCTCGCCGTGGCATCCGGCTCGGCCGCCATCACCTACGCGGTGCTGAACATCGCCGAAGCTGGCGACCACATCGTCTCCTCATCGTCGATCTACGGCGGCACGTACAACCTTTTCAAATACACGCTGGCAAAGCTCGGCATCGAGGTCACCTTCGTCGAGAATCAGGATGACGAGGCCGAGTGGGCAGCCGCAGTGCGCCCCAACACCAAGCTCTTCTTCGCCGAGACCATCGGTAACCCGAGAATCAATATCCTCGACATCGAGAAGGTCTCAGAGGTCGCCCACCGCAACAATCTGCCGCTCATCGTCGACAACACGATCGCGACGCCATACCTCATCCGCCCGTTCGAGTTCGGTGCCGATATCGTCGTGCACTCCGCCACGAAGTTCCTTGGCGGTCACGGCACCGTCATTGCCGGCGTGATCGTCGACGGCGGCACGTTTCCGTGGGCCGCGAACGCCGACAAGTTCCCCGGCCTCACCGAGCCCGACCCGAGCTACCACGGCGCCAGCTACACCACGGTGCTGGGCGACGCCATCGCCTACATCATCAAGGCCCGCGTCACGATCCTGCGTGACACCGGCGCTGCCCTCTCGCCCGACAGCTCCTTTGCCATCATCCAAGGCCTCGAGACGCTCAGCCTGCGCATCGAACGCCACGTGCAAAACGCGCAAGAGATCGCGGAGTGGCTCGAAAACCACGACGATGTCGCGTCGGTCAACTACGCGGGGCTTCCCTCCAGCCCGTGGTACGCGGCGGCCAACAAGTACGCGCCGAAGGGTGTCGGCGCCGTGCTGAGTTTCGAGCTCAAGGGCGGCGTCGAAGCGGGCAAGGCCCTCGTCGAAAACGTGAAGCTGTTCAGCCACCTCGCCAACATCGGCGACGTGCGCAGCCTGATCATTCACCCGGCGTCGACCACCCACTCGCAGTTGACCCCTGAGCAGCAGCTCACCGCCGGCGTCACGCCTGGCCTGGTGCGCCTCTCGGTCGGCATCGAGAACGTGGATGACCTTAAGGCAGACCTTCAGCTCGGCTTTACCGCGGCCAGCACGGTCGCCGCGGCATCCAGCGCGAGCGCCTAGCGAACGCGAGCGCCTAGACAACGCGCCTGAGTCACGCCTCGGGGCTAGCGTCTCGACGGCCGGGTGAAGCACAATTTCACCCGGCCGTCGAGGCCCACACCGAGTTCGCCGGGGGCAACGCTGCCGCGCGCGTAACATTGCCCGGTTGCGCGCGGCGCATCCGCGATACTTAACAGCACATGGACTGGCAGACACCCGAGGACACCGTGCCATCGGCGTTCATCACCGAGGCAAACGCGATGGCCGTCGCCGGTAAGCCTCCGGCTACAGGGGCCTGGCGCGAGGGCGACCCCGCCGGCAATCGACAGTTCGTCTCCGTCGGCCCGATGGTGCTCGAACGCGGCGGTGAGTTGCCCGCGGTCCGGGTCGCCTACGAGAGCTTCGGCACCCTCGACGAAACAGCGTCTAACGCCATTCTTATCGTGCACGCTCTCACCGGTGACAGCCACATCTCGGGCGTAGCCGGCAGCGGGCATGCCACGGCCGGCTGGTGGAGCGGCATGGTCGGCCCCGGGAAGGCCATTGACACCGACAGGTGGTTCGTCGTCGCCCCGAACATGCTCGGCGGCTGCCAGGGCACGACCGGCCCATCATCTACGGCTCCAGACGGCAGCCAGTGGGGCGCACGGTTCCCCTTCGTGACGATCCGCGACCAGGTGGCGGTGCAACTCGTGCTCAGTGACCAACTCGGTATCGCCCGCTGGGCCGCCGTCATCGGGGGCTCGATGGGCGGGATGCAGGCCGTCGAGTGGGCCGTCGGCAACCCCGAGAGGCTGGCTCGCGTTGCCCTGCTCGCGGCGCCCGCTCAGTCGAGTGCCGACAGCATCGCCGCCAACTCCGTGCAGCTCGAGGCGATTCGCATGGACCCGGCGTTCGCCGGTGGCGACTATTACGACGCCGCCGACGGCGAAGGCCCGCACCGAGGGCTCGCCCTCGCCCGGCGGATGGCCCTACTGAATTACCGCTCCCCCACCGAGCTCAACGACCGCTTCGAGCGCAGCTGGCAGAGCGGCCTCAGCCCGCTCGGCGGCGGCGGCCGATATGCCGTCGAGAGCTATCTCGACTTCCACGGCAACAAGTTCACCCGCCGCTTCGACGCCAACAGCTACATTTCCCTCGTCGAGGCCATGAGCTCGCACGATGTGGGGCGCGGGCGCGGCGGAACGGCCGCGGCCCTGTCGCGCGCCACGGCGACGGCGCTCGTGCTCGGCATTGACAGCGATCGTCTCTTCCCGGTCTCCGACCAAGAGGTGCTCGCCCTGCACCTGCCTGGCAATATCGACGGCGACGTTCCGCACGTGATCTCGTCCCCGTTCGGCCATGACGGTTTTCTCATCGAAGATCGCCTCGTCGGCGCGCAGATCACTCGGCTGCTGGCCAGCTGACGTCGTAACATTTGGGTCATGAGGCGGGCGTGGGCGGTGGCGTCGGCAGTGGCGCTGACGGCGCTGGGGTTGGCCGGCTGCGCGGGGCCCAGCACGGCATCCCTGCCCGTCGGCGTGACGGCGAGCGTGTTTCAAAATCGCTTCGACTACGGCGTGGGTGCTCGAGCTAGAGATCACCAACGGCTCCGGCGCACCCTTCACCGTCACCAATGCCGCCTTCGAGTCGAGCCGCTTTGCGACAGTGGCATCGTGGAAGGGGCCGCAACTCATGTCGCCCGGATCTGCCACCGACCTGAGGGTAAAACTCGCCGACCCGGTCTGCGACGGCGTAGCCCCTCGCGACCGGATCGTGATCGACTTCACGCTGGCGGACGGCAGCAGCGGCAGCGTGACGGTCACCCCGACCGATGAACAGGGCAGAGTTGACGCCGTCAACGCGCAAGACTGTTTGGGCGTCTCCGTGGCTCGGATTGCGAGCATCTCGGCTCCCGCGCAGATCGGCTGGACTCCCGGCGCGCACCAGCCGGCGGTTATCGCCATCACGGTCGTCCCGACCGGCGCCGCGGGCACGATCACAATCCAATCCGCGAAGGAAACGGTGCTGCTGAGTCTGACGGAGCCGAGGGGCGGCCCGCTGGACGAACTGAAACTCGATCGGGTGGTGAACGCGGCGGCGGGCAGCAGCGTCATCTCCTTAGCGGTCGTCCCGGCGCGCTGCGACGCGCATGCCATCGAGGAGGATAAGCGTGGAACGTTCTTTCCGCTGGAGATTCAGACCGACGACTCTCGCTCCGGCACGATCTATGTCGGCATGCCCGATGAGGCGCGACGCAGCCTTTACGAGTTTTATTCGAACTACTGCGGACTGCCCTGACGCCCTCGGCGGGCGGCGCGAGCGCAGAGGCGCGCATCATAGTGAATCTTTTTCTTCTCGGT
>JANXTJ010000274.1 GCA_025352485.1 Salinibacterium sp. | reverse complement strand
CGACCGACTCGGCGGTCGAGTGGAGTCGGTTCGAGCCCGCTCTCCTCGAGGCTGAAGATTTTCGCCCGCTCGGGTTCGGCACCGAGCACGACTTCGTCGTTCCGAACACGGACCGTCGAAATCGGGCCAGACGGCGGGTGTATCGAGCTTGCGAGAACGGCGACGCCAGCGGTGTTAACCGAAACCGCGCCGAGACTGGTCATCGCGCGGTCTGTCTCGTCGACGTCGTCGGGCGGTTCCTGGTCATATTCCTGATCGGCGATCCCGATCGAGCCCGTATCGGTCGGCGGGTGCTCGCCCGCGGCCACGGGCATCGGCTCGATGAAGATTGCCGGCGGCGCCGAATCGACCACCGGAGAATCTGCTTCAGTCTCGGGATCCGTCTCGGTCGCTGGTTCGGCCTCGGTCGCTGGCTGGGCCGCCGCCTCGGGATCCGCCGCCGCCGGATCCGCCTCGGCGAGCAGGTCATCGAAGCTGAACGGGCGCGCGGGGCCGGCCGATGCCGCGCCACCGATGACAGCCGCCGCGACGACGCCACCCGCGACGAAGGTCGGGGACGGGTGCGAGTCACTTTCGGCGGGGACAGGTGAGCCAAACTCGGGCGAGAGGAGCAACGAAGCGCCCTCCGTCTGCGACGACGCACGCCCATTGTGGGGAGGCTCGATGAGCGGCGGCGGGGTGGGGGAAACCGACGCGGGTTCGACCGCGGGCTCCGCACTGAGCTCGACGTCCTCGCCCAGCTCGGCGTCGACTGCTTCGGCTTCGGGGGCGAGCTCGGGCTCTTCGGCAAGCTTGGGTTCCCCTACAAGCTCGGGCTCTTCTGCAGACTCGGGCTCACCGGAAATTTCGGGCTCGGATTCGTGCACGACCCGGTCCTCATTCGGGAGATCCCACGGCTGCGGCTCCCACGCGACATTCGGGGCGGGAGCCGACACGAGGGGCTCCCCGCCCGAGCGTGCAGCGGCAACAGCGGCCGAAGCGGCGGCAGCGGAAGCGACACCGGCGGCAAAGGAATCGAGGGTGCGGTCTTCCGTCAGCGGCGGCGTGCTGGAGTGCTCCCCCGTCACAGACTCGGTTTCTTGGGGCGGGACGGGCGGCTCGAATCCGAGAACCACCGTCGGCGCAAAAGGATCAGCAAACGCCACCGGTTCCGGCGCCTGCCGTAACCCGGCCGGCTCGACTTCTTCGGCCGCTTCGGCGACGGCCGGCTCGATGAGGTCAACCGGTTCCGGGAAGGCGGCCGGTTCGACGAGGTCAGCGGCTTCCGGTTCGCTTCCATACTCGTGACCGGGAGCCCAGTTCGGTCCGGGCGCGGGCACCTCCCAGGCCGGCAGCGGTCGGCTGGCGAGGGGCGGCCCGGAGAGGTCGGGTTCGGGTTCGGGTTCGGACGCGTCAGACCCGTCAGACCCGACGGGGACGGCCACGGGCGCTTCGGCCTCGGGGAGCATTTCGGCGACCACCGCGCCGCGCATCCGCATGTCGTTCTCCCAATCGAAGAGCTCCTTGGCCTCGCGTTCACGAAGTTCGAGCTCTGCCTCAAGTTTTTCGATCATGTCGAGGGTTGCACTGTGCTCGGGATTTGCGCTTCCCGTAAGATTCAGCAGCTCCTCATCCGGAAGTGAGCGACGCACCGGTCGTGCCGGCGGATCAGGAAGCTGCACGGCCTGTGACGGATCGGGGGCGGGCAGCGAACTCCACGGCGCCGGCGGCGTCCAGGCGGGGGCGGTGATCGGGGGGGTCGAGTCGATCCAAGCCGCTTCACCGGCTGCGGTGCTGACCGCCGGCATACTCGGCGGTGCTGCGCTGGGGGTCACCTCCGGCGCGCCATGCGGCTCATACGCGACAGGGATGGGCACGACCTGCTCGTAGGCGACCGACTCATGATCGACCTGCGCTCCCGGGTCGAATGGGACCGGGATGGGCGGGGCCGGTTGATAGGGCACGAACTGCGTCGGGGGTTGCCGGTATGCAACTGGCTGGAAAGGCTCTGCGGCGGGCGGGGGCACGAGCTCAGGGATAGGCAGGTCGCCAAGCTCATGGGGCTCAGAGGCCCGAGCATCGGCTGACTCCCGGTCGACGGACGACACCGGAACCGCCCCCGTGTGGAGGCGAGGGAGGTCGGCGGCGAGGGCATCCGCGAGTGCATCGTCGTCGAGTTCGGCCGACGCAGCTGACGGTGTGGGCGGTGTCGGGATGCTGCTCGCGGGCGGCGTGAAGGTCGACCGCCGAGGACCGTTCGCCGCATAGGTCGGGTCGGAGGCCGCAGCTTCGTCAGCGTCGTCGTCTACCATGCAAAAATTCTACGGCGCGGCGGCGATCGGCAGTGGTTGACGTGCCGGTCGGCAGGGCGCCGTTTGCGGATCTGATATCCCCAAAGGGAGGGGCTTAGGGCTCCGTTCGCGCCATCGCGAGTGCGGTCACGGCGCCGAGAATGAGCACGAGCCCAACCCAGCCGATCGGGGCGAGGCGCTCCCCCACCACGAAAACTGCCAACAGGGTGGCGACGACCGGTTCGACGAGGGTGATCGTGGTCGCGGCGCTGCTGTTCATGGTCCGTATGCCTATTCCAAACAGGAGGTAGGCCACAAACATCGGCACTACGGCGAGGTAGGCGGCGATTCCGATCGTCTGGCCAGACTGCAGCAGCGGCGCCCCGAACACCAGCAGCACCGGCAGCAGCAGAATTGACCCGAGGCCGAACATGCCGCCCATGACGCCGCGCGCCGCCGG
Organism: Salinibacterium sp.; assembly: GCA_025352485.1. GTDB lineage: Bacteria > Actinomycetota > Actinomycetes > Actinomycetales > Microbacteriaceae > Rhodoglobus. The sequence goes on along the minus strand of JANXTJ010000274.1, from coordinate 6,986 downwards.
TGCCTGGGCGTTGGCCTGGGCGTTGGCCTGGGCCGGGGCCCGTGCCGAGCGGATGCCGCGGCTCGAGCAATATGCGTAGAGCGCGTACGCGAGCCCCGCCACTAGTCCCAGCCCGATGCCGAGTAACTCGCTGCCAGCGGATCTCGCGGCCGACGACCCACCCAGTGCGAGCATCACGACCCCGCCTACGGCAACCGCGGTGCACACCGCCCAGCGCAGCGACAGCCGGCGGCGTTCACAGAGCCACTCCAAGAGGGCGGCGAACACGGGGCCGGAACCGAGGGCTACGACATTGCCGATGGCGACCCCCGTGAGATCCATCGACGAGTAGAACGCGAGGGGGTACGCGAACACCCCGAGAGCGCCCCACAGCAGCCAACGCCGGCTCGCGGCATCCCGAATCGCTCGAAGTGCTGGCCTGGCCGACACCGCGAAAAGCAGCGCGCCACCGACCGTCATGGTGGAGGCACCGATCGCGAGCGGGCTGACGTGGGTGGGCAAGAAGCTTGCCGCGGTACCCGTGGTGCCCCAGAACAGCGACGCCAACACGAGTGCCCACGCCCCGGTGTTGCGTGTCGCAGTCGAGGCGGGGCCCATTGTTGAAGGGTAGTGGCGCAACAACTCGCTGCCGAGAAAGTGCTACCTGGGCGGGGCTGGGCTCACGATGCGGTTTCGTAGCGCAATAGCACCGCCGTGCCCTTGCAGGCGTCTTGGTTGCGCGCGAAGTCGACGAGTTGGATGCCCGCCCCGCTGAATGCCACGGAGCCCCCGGGAACCAGGGTCACGCCGACGGGCATTCGTGCCCCTGTAATGACGTAGTTGCTCGTCAGGCAACTGCCCGCATCAGCTCCCGGCGCAATCGTCACGCCAGCGACGGTGACGACGATCGCGGTCACCACCACGCTCTGCGCGCTGAGGTTGGTGCTCCGGCCGGAGATGGCCAGCGGGCTGCCGCCGGGGGCAAGGCCCGTCAGCGTCGAAGTCTGCACGATGGTGAGGGCGGCGGTGTCCACACACTGCACGACTTGGGCCTGAGCGGTCGCGGTGGGCGCAACCCCGAGGCCCACGCCGAGGCCGAGAAGCAGCACGACAGTCGCGATAGCGCGAACGGGTCGCCCCCGGCGACCGATGCCCACGGCGATCACCCCAACGATGACGAGTGCGAGCACGACCGCCAGCACAACGACGATCGGGTAGTCCGCTCCCGTTGCGGCGAGGGTCGGCAGCTGCCCGCACGCGCGTAGGCCGGCGTTGTTCACTGCACGCCCACAGTCTGCGTCGCGGTTGCGCCGTTGCGCGATGAATCCAATATGCGCACGAGCGCTGTGTACGAGCCGCTCGGCACGGAGGAGGCCATGACCGTCCAGCCGCCGTCGGCTGCAACCACGGTGTTGAGCGTCTGCCCGTTGAACGTGACTGTTACGCGTCGCCCCGCGGGTGCTGAGGTTGTTCCCGCGACCGTCGGGGTGTGGCTCGCCGTCGTGACACTCGCCCCACCGGTGATGCTGATGGTCGTGAACCAGATGGCATTGCGGGACAGGGTTACCGCGGCATCGCCCAGCGCCCGGCCCATGAGTTGGCCCCCGTCGCCGATCGTGATTGCCCCACTGGTAAGGAGTGTGCCTACGAAGATTGAGTTTGCGCCCGTTCCCGCCGCCCCGCTGGACTGCCAGTACACGTTGGCCGCCTGCGCGCCATTGACCAGCTTGACGACGCTGCTCGCCGCCGTGTTCAACGCGCCGTTGATCTGGAAGATGAATACCGCGTTCGGGTTGTTCTGAGCATCCAGCGTCACAACGCCGCCGGCACTCAGCGTGAAGGCGGCTCCGGTGCGGTGGACACCCGGCAGGAAGGTCTTGCCCGCCTGGTCGCCCGCAAAGTTGTCGTCAGCCGCGCGACCCGCCGCGTCCGCGTAGGCGTTGCTGAGGTCGCTGGCCGCCCCCGAAGCCGTGCTGTCACCGACGTGCGTCTCCCCCTGCACTGTGGCATTCTGCACGGTAGTTACTGCGGAGGTGGCGCCCAAGTCACCGCCGATGGTCGTGCCTGCACCAATTGTGACCGCACTCCCCAGAACCGAAAACGGTGCCGCACGCCCGAGGGCCGGGCCGGCAAGACCCGCAGCGGCGATATCGAAAGTCGTGCTGGTGCTCGACGCGAGCGACCCCGAGGTTGCCCGAAGCGTGTACCCGGCGCCGACGGCGTCGATGGACAACCCCGGGAAGGTGGCGACTCCGTTACCGTCCGTTGTCCGGTTGAGGGTGCCAGCGAGTGTGCCGGCGGCCGGGTTTGCAGCGATTGCCAGAGCCACACCGATTCCGCTAGTGAGCACTGGGTTTCCGTCTGCCGAACGCACCACGACGGCGACATCGGGCGAAATGACGGCGTTGGGAGCCGACGATGATGGGGCCACACTGAAGGCGAGTTTCGCGGGGACGGCGACGGCGACAGCAGCGCTCGGCCTGCTCTGCGCCGACCAAGAATGGAAGAGCGCGGTCACGGTGTAGGTGTACGAACCGTCGTTGGCCACGGTGTCGATACAGGAGGTGGTAGTTACCGGCTGGTAGATGCTGGAGCCGCAGGCCGCGCTCACCATACCCCCCGATGAGCGAGTGACCAGGTAGCCTGTCGGCGTGAGTGCTCCGCCCGAGGCGGTCCAGCTAATGCTCACCGACGCGCCGTTTGTGACGGGCGTGACCGAGGTGGGCGCCACGAGCGTGGCAGTCGACGCCGCGGCGGTGCCCGTTCCGGAGGAGTGCCAATACGCAAACGCCGGAATCGCAGGAATCGCAACCACGAGGGCTACGGCGATCGCGATGGCAGCTTTCTGCGACACACGCATAGCAACCCTCCCGGATCCCGAAATCAATACAGCCCAAAAATAACCTGCGCCACGCCGAGGTAATTCGGCGTGGCGCAAGGAGGTTCGTTAGCTGGCGACGAAGTACAGGGGCACGCTCGCGTTCTTGCAGCCATCCTGTGACGTGGAGGAATCCTTCATCGTGATAACGACCGAGCCGGTTTGGGTTGCCGATCCAGCCATATCGCCCGGGGTGAACGTGACAGCTCCGACCGTGTAGTCATTGGCTGAGCAAGTGGCCGCCGTGCCCCAGGCCACCCCACCGGCGGAGGCCACCGTTACGACCAGGTTGGTGAGGTACTGCGGGCCTGTGCTGGGGTTGTGAACCGTGAATGTCACGGTCTGCGTCGAACCGGGCGACAGCGCCGGTCCGGTGGGGGTCACAGCAGCAATAGTAAAAGGCGTTGCGGTCCCCGCAGAAGCCGCGCCGGTCCCGCTTCCCTGCGAAGTCCACCACGCGAATGCGGAGGTTCCGCCGCCCAGCACCAGAGCTGCGGTGAGGATGGCAACGACGGTGATCTTCTTCTTGCGGGATGAAGCGGCCTTGTGGCGTGAAGCAGACATAGCAATTCCTTTGGTTGGGAGGCGGCATGCGTCTCCCGCGGCAGAGATGCCGACGAGAAACCAGTAGGGCTGTGCGGGTGACAGCCGACAATCTCGTGGGTTCGAGATTTGCCGTCAGGCGAATTTTGCTACGCATTCCTCGCGATATACCGGAATCGGTGAAACCTCACCCGGGTGAGATCGGCACGGGCAGGGCGCCACCGGGCCCCTCGAGCAACTGGCGCCCGAACCGTTTCATGAGGTCGGTCGCCTCCCCCCGGCTCCCGATGCGTAGCTTTCGGTAAATCAGCCTGACGTGTGTCTTGACCGTGTTGCGCGAGATAAATTGACCGCGCGCGATGTCTTCGAGGCTCCCGCCGAGCACCATCGCGGCGAGAATTTGCATCTCGCGTTCCGTGAGCCGCTCCTGCGGCAACCCCTCGGCAGAATGATCGGCCATTCCTGGCGCTAGCGAGAGGATGCGTCGGAGCCGCGAGTAGTCCCGCTCACGCGAGTCGGCCACTCGGCTCCAGAGTGCGACGCGAATATGCACGGGCACCATCAGGAACAGGGCGGGCATTGGGGAAACCTTCTGGGTGAGAATCGCCTCCGCAAACTCCGCGTCGGCCGCCGCAAGATCGTCGGAGATCTGGTGCGCAGCGGCCCGCATCAAGAGGATGAGCCCGTAGCCGGCCGCCGAATGGTGCCACGCGGGGCTTACGCATCGTCGCGTCTCCTCCAGCGCCGCAGCCCCGTCGCCCAAAGCCACGTGCGCGGCAGCGAGAAGGGGGTTGACGCAGTCGACCTCCGGGCCGCGACCGCGTGCCTCCCTCAGCAATTGCAGGGCAAGAGCCGGGTCACCGGCGTTCATGGTTGCCTCGAAAGCAATTTCGGTCGCCAGCGCTTGGAAGAGCGCCCCTGAGTTGCTCTGAACCGCGAGTGTGGTGAGCTGGCGCACGGCAATTCGAGCCTGGCTGGCATGGCCGGAGTGTACATAGACGAATACCTCGCCGGCCTTCTGCATCAGCAACAGACTGGCGCTCAATTCGGGCACGAGCGCGATATCTCGACACAGGTCGCTCATGCCATCGACATCCAGTGCGATGCGAGCCAAATAGAAGCGAGCAACGAATTCGGCGGTCTGGGCGATCGACGCCGGCCAGCCGGCCTGTCGTCGATGGCGCTGGGCATCCACAAGATGCCGTTCGGCCGCAACAAGCTCGCCGCGTCGGGCCTCGGCTGCTGCGAGCACAGCCGTTGCCAGGTACTTCGAGTAGGGCGCTGCGGCGGCGGTTGTCGCGTCCACGACGAGCCGCGCGAGCCGCCCGGCTTCGTCAACGTTGCCCTCGAAGAGCTCGGCCGCGGCTTGAGTCGTCCACGCCGAGTTCATCACAGCACTCACCCGCCGGCCGACGGGCCAGTCGGTGTTGGCAAAGGCTCTGCCCAGCAGGCGCGCCTCGCTATAGCGCCCGTGTGCGATGAGAGCTGCCGCGTGCGCCACCGTCACCACGTGTTGGGCCTCGACCGACCACGGCACGGCGCTCGCCGACTGAGCTCGAGTGAGGGCGCCCTGGATCGCATCCCGAATTTCAATCGATTCGAAAGGAGGCGCCACGGATCGCTGCAGACGTCTGACGAGCGCCTGCGATGTGTGGCCGGGGTCATCGATGTCGATTAAAGCAACGGCGTTTCGCAATTCGTCGGTCATGCTGTGCCCACCGAGCGCACCGACCGGTATCGCGAGGAAGGCGAGAAGCGCCTCGGAATGCCGACCGGCGCGAGCCAGGTGGGAAATTGTCGCTCCATCGTCGCCCAGAAGAGCGGCCGCTCGAGCCGCCGCGTGAAAGGTGAGGGAATCGGTGCCGACCTGTGCCGGCCCGAGCAGGCTGAGCACAGGCCCCGAACGCGGTTCATCAGGGAGCGCCACAAGGCGCAGGGGTTCAGCAGACATGGAATACCTTTCGAGTCGGTACCCGCCACGCGCGGTGATGCTTGTTCGGTTTTAGACATCCGGGGGGCGGAGGCAACTGCAGTGTGGGGCACACACCGCGTCTGCGGTTACCCCGTGCGCTCGACTCTGGGCGCGAGCCTTGGGTTTGCATCGCAGACATCATTAGCCCGACGCATGGTAGCACGCGTTCGGGTGCCCCTCGCGCGAGGGACAGGGTGATCTTTTGGAGCGATAAAAGTTGAACAATATTCCCGCGGGCGCAACCGGGGCCGCGGTAGCACGAACCCGTTCATCCCTGCCACGATGGGCCCACGCATTCAGCGTCGAATGGAGAAAAATGGCCGACCTCACCGAAGAAGCGCTAACTACGCCGTCCGTCCAGCCTCATGAACGCGACAGGTGGGACATCGTTCTGACGATCATCCTGCTCGTCCTCAACGTGGGCCTCGCCGCTCTCGCCACCTCCCTCGGCGTGATGCTCGCGTTCGCGGGAGACAGCTGCGGTGTCATCTCGACCTGCAACTATGGCCAGATGGCAGTGGGCATGATGTTCGCGATGGTCGGCCCTTGGGTCGGGTTCGTCACCGTGGCCGTTTTCTCCATCGTGTTCATCGTTCGGCGAAAGCGGGCATTTTGGCTGCCACTCGTCGGGATGGCGCTTACCATCGCACTCACCGTGCTCGGGGTCGTGTTGACCTTCAGCGCGGTCAGCAGAATGAGTTAGTGCGCAGCGGGAACGCCTGCGGAAAACAACATGACACGGACACCCCTGCTCGTGCCGGGGCCGCCCCGATATCATCTGACCTCGGCGCGTCCGCAACCTCGGGCTTGGTGCGCGTTTGGCGAAAACTATCGGCCAACAGCAGTTCACCCGCCGGGCGAGCGGCCACGCGCAGCGGGCCCACGATCACAGCGGCGAGCGCTGCTTGACCCTCTGCGGTCGGATGGATGTCGTCAGACTGCATGAGGTCATACCGACCGCTGAGCGGCTGGCCAATCGAGATGAACGTGCCTCCCACGGCCGTAACGGCATCAGAGACTTGGTTATCGACGTCGGCAGACTGGTCGGGGAGTGCCTCTGCCCCCCACACCGCGCTGAGCCCAACGATCTTTGCGTTCGGAAACTCCGCCCGCGCTTCCGCGACGGCCGCGACTGTGGCGGCGAGAATATCGCCGTTATCTAGGCCGAAATCGTTGCTGCTGCCCTCGACGACGACGACGTCGGGCGTCTCGGTGGCCGCACTCTGGAGCACACCGGCAAACGTGCTGGCGCAGTCGTCAGGGTCGCCCTGTTGCAAGAATCCCGCCCCATTGCAGGCGAGGTTGGTGATGTCCCAGCCGGTGGCCCGACCAATGAGCACGGGCCAGGCCTGCGACGGGTCGAGGCCGGCGGCCTTCATGACCGAATCCCCGATAAATAACACCTTCAGCGGCACCGTCACGCCGCCCGGTGATGGCGCGTCGGCGAGGGACAGGGCTCCGGCGAGGACAGGGGCGCCAGCCGGCGAAGGTGATTCGGCGCGGGCGCTAACACCGATCACGGATGCCGTCACCGCCAGCAGCACCACGGCGGAGCGCGCGAGCACGACCGTCAAGAAGTTTCTCGGCACGATTTCGGCTCCGCGCGAGGGCATC
>JANXTJ010000266.1 GCA_025352485.1 Salinibacterium sp. | reverse complement strand
GGTGATGCGTCCCGGGAGCGCTTGGTGCGGGCGTTCGGTGTTATAGATCTGATCGAACCGGTCGACTTGCTCCTGCAGTTCCTCCAACGACGCCGCGAGGGGTTGTTTGTCGAGGAAGCGGAACAGGGTCTGGTGGAAGCGTTCGTTCTTGCCCTGCGTGGTCGGCTCATAGGGTTTCCCAGTGATCGGTGCAACCCCGAGCGAGGTGACATAGGCGACCAGCTGGCCGAGCACTCCGCGCCGGGACGGGTTCAACGCGGCCCCGTTATCGCTGAGGAGTCGCTGCGGCACTCCATGGGCTGCGATGCCTTTCTTCACGACCGTGATCGCACCCTCGGACGTTTCACCCCAGGCCACGTGGGAGGCGACCGCGAAGCGGGCGTGATCGTCGATGAGTTGGAAGATCACGCATTTTCGACCACCGGTCAGAACGTATTCGGTTCCATCGAGCTGCCAACACGCGTTCGGCGCCGGATAAACAAAGCGGCGATACGACGCTCGGGGTTTCTTCTTCGGCTCCAACCGCGCAACGCCTGCGTCGCGGAAGATCCGCGCCAACGACGACACCCCTGGGACCGGCTCCATTCCTAGAGCGCGCATCTTGTCGTGAACGCTGATCGGGCCGTGATCGAGCCCCGACTGCTCCAACGCTGCACGCACCGCGATCGCCGCAGTTTTCACGTCGTCAGTGATCCGGTTCGGACTCACCGTCGGCCGACGACTGCGCGGCTCTAACGCCGCAGCCTGGCCCTCGGTCTGCGCGCGTTTCCGGATCGCATAGAACGTCTTGCGCGATAGATCGTGCTCAAGACAGAAGATCGTCACCGACCCGCGCGGCGCATCATCCGGCCACTGGGCGATCGCGAGACGAACACGAGGATCAACAGGTTCAATACGACTCATCCCTCAAACAATGAAGGAGAAGTGTCACCACCAAGAGCACCAGAACCGTCACCGATCTACTGAGGCAGAACTGTCACCGAAGTCCTGAGACATAACAGCAAGCGACAGGCCAAGAACCTTCGGACGCGGGAAACCAAAAACCCCCGGCTGACCGGGGGTTTTGATTCTCATATGGCTGAGATTGATTGGTGCGCCCGGAGGGATTTGAACCCCCGGCCTATTGATCCGTAGTCAATTGCTCTATCCGCTGAGCTACGGGCGCATGCCGGCCGAAGCCAACCTAGGAACTATACCAGCGCTGAGAGTGGCCGCCAGCCGAGGGCGCTCACGGGGGCATGCCGTCCGGCAATCGCGCCGAGACGCGGGGCCTCGACAGCTCGGCTCTAGCCCCAGGCCTCGGGCGGCGCACTAACGACGGGAACGGGAACGTACGACCAGTGCCCGCCGTTGGCGTAGTGGCCGGATGCCCACGGAGACGCCCAAATCGCTTGTTCGATCGATTCGGTCGAGGCTGAGGCCATGAACGCGGCCACGATCCCGCTGTAGCCCCCGACGGAGTGCAGCGCCTGCGCCGCGTTCTGGGCGCCGAGAACGAGGTTGGCGTTAGTGCCGGTGCCGCCCTCGCCGGGGGCCCCCCAGCCGTTGTTGAGCGGGTTGTTGCGGTTCCACCAGTTGTCGGCGCCGTTCTCTTGGCGCATCCAGCGGGTGAAAACGGTGACGTTTGTCTCGGTCATCGGGAATCCCCCGAGCAGAAGCACGAGTTTCGCCCAGTCGTGATTGGTGCCACCCGCGGCGAGAGTGGCGATACCCGGCGTTGCCGAATAGTTGTCACGCGCCACTGCGGGAGCCGTGACGTCCTGCGAAACCGTGATCTTTTGGGCGTGCGCCTGAAGGTAGGTGCCCCACTGATCTGCCTCGGTTGGGCCGGGAGGCGGAGCAAGGGATGCCGTCAACACGAGGCCGAAAACGACGCTCACGACGCCAACCGGGAGCATTCGACGCGTCCATCCGCGCACGCCCTGTGGCCGAACGGCCGCCACGAGTGAGTCGAGGATAAAAAAAGGAGAAGTCATGGGAATAGCTTCGGCGGGCGGATCTGCCGACTTTCAGTAAGGTGCCCCGCCAAACAGGCTAGCAGGAGCCGATCGGCTCACTCTGGGAGTGCGCTCGAAAAGCATGGTCCGCCTTGGTTCTGCGGTCATTGCGACCGGGTTTACGGCACGAGTGCAGACGCCCCGGTAACAGGCCTGTCGGCGAGCAGCCGCTCGCCAGTGACCACATCGGTAACCAGGGTGTTGATCCATCCGCCCCGAACAGCAGCCCGCACCGCTTGGTATTTGCGGTGCCCGCCCGCCACGCCGACGCGCCGCTTTGCCGCCTTGAGCTGGGTGAGCGTTACCCCGATAACCAGATCGTCGAGTTCGCTGACGACGGCATTGCCGTCAACATCAATGAATCGCAGGTTCACCTCACCGATGGCACCGAGCGCTTTTGCCCGAGCGAACTGTTCCGCGCTGAAAAAGTTATCCCCGGCTACCAGCGGCGGCACGATTTCGCAGTTTCCGATACCCACTAGGGCGAGGTCGATGCGGTCGTGCGCGGCGATCGCTTCCCTGGTGTGAGCGTCATGGTCGATCAGCGCTGCCCTCAGAGACGGGGAGGTGAGGACACCCGGTGCTCGGAGAAACAGCGGTACCGCCCCGAAGAGATCGGAAATACGTTGGGTCGCCCTGGTCGCCTCATGCTCGAGGCGTGGCGGTCCGACATCCCCGAGCATCTCGACCACCGTGATCTTCGCCGGATGCCGCACTGGACGCATCGCGAGAGCCATCTGACGCAGAGATCGACTCCACGAGGTGAACCCGATCGTGTGGGATTCCCCGGGCAGCGACATCAGCACCGCCGCCGCCGCCTGACCGAGATCGATTGCCAACTCACCCTCGTCGCCATCCGCGGTGTCAACAATGTGAACCTGATCGAGCCCGTAAGCCTCCTCGAGAGCTTCCTCGAGCTCCGCGTAAAGTCCGTCGGGGATGACGACCACAGTACGAACGATGTCGGCCTCTTCTGCGGCGCGCAGAAGCCTCGAGACCCGAGCCTGCGAAATGCCGAGTCGACCGGCAATCTCGGTTTGCCGTATTCCCCGCGAATGATAGAGCCGAGCAACTTTTGTCATCAGCCGTTGGCTCTCGACGTCTGACTCTAGATTTGCCATCCTGATCCCCTCACCGCAAAAAACCAACCGCCCGCAAAGTCATCCACCACCAGAATATGTCCCAAAAGATACGGGATCTTGTCCCCCAACCCGGGGGACATTAGAGCCGAGAAACCACCTCTTTGACAAAGGGCCAGACGCGTTCCACAGACTTGTAGCTAAATTTCTCGTCGTAAGAAGTGGAGTGCGTGTAGTTCAGTGCCGATCGAAATAATGTCCGCGACAGGCACACGATGACTGAACATCCCGAGCTCCAAGGAACACTGCGAAACCTCAACGCTTGGCTCTGCTCCCATGACGAACCGGTAGGCATCCGAGGCAACCGCCAGGAGTGCGGAATCGGGCCGGTACGGAAACTCCGGTGCGTCGAGGCCGTACATTTCCACGGTGACACCGGCGCCTGCCAGTCCCGCGAGCGTGCGGACACGATCGAACACCTCGTGCTTGCGCGAGGTTACGGCGGACGTGATGGTGGACATGAGCTGAACGCCCGACTCGGTGGGACGAATCGTGCCCAGGTTGTTCGAGGTCTCGACTCGGCCGGGCACGCGCAGGTTCCAACTAATCACGCCGTGCGGGATCAACAGGAGAACCGCGGCGAGGCGTCGGGCGGCCGAAACCGAGAACACCTTCTCCCGCGAAGGTGCCGCGACGAGCTCCAGACGGATGTCGGGGTCGGCGACCCCATACTCCTGCTGCAGATCGCGGCTGAGGCCCGCAATGACCGTCTCTAGCGCTTCGAGGTCTTCTGGGCGGAACGCGAGCACGGCTTCGGCGTCGGCCGGGATGGCGTTGTTCTGCGCGCCGCCGTAAGGAGACGCCACGCTGACGGCCGCGACATCGAGCACCGCGTTGAGCGCGCGCGCGAGCACCTGCAACGCGTTCGCACGTTCCAGCTGGATGTCGAACTCGCAGTGGCCACCCTTCAGGCCGCGAACGGTAAGTAATCTCGCCGCCGTGTTGGCGGCGGGGGCCCGCTCGAAGTCTGCGGAAATGTCGACCGTGAATGTGACGTCGCCGCTGCATCCGGCCAAGATCTCGGTGTCGGAAATCCAGTTGAAGTCGATCATCCGGCGCCCGCTCAGCACGGAGGTATCGAACTGTGCTGCCCCGCCCTTGCCGAGCTCCTCCATCGAGGTCAGAACGACCTCGAGCGGGGGATGCGGCACATCGGTCGAGGCCAACAGCGCCAAAATGTATGAAACCCCGATGCCGTTGTCGGCGCCGAGCGACGTTCCGCGAGCGGTAACGAAATCCCCGTCGATCATCAACTCGATGGGGTCGTTGACGAAGTCGAATTCCACCCCCTCGGCCTTCTCGCAAACCATGTCGAGGTGGCCGTGCAGAATCAGGGGCTCAGAGTTTTCGCGCCCACACTGTCCGGGTTTGCGCACAAGAACGCAGTTCAGCTCGTCCCTTAACGCATCGAGCCCGAGGCCCTGGGCGAATCGAACGACCCAATCGGCCACTCCCGCTTCGTTGCCGGAACCACGGGGAATGTTCGCGAGAATCTCGAAGAACCCCAAGACTTCCTGAGGTTCAAGGTCAACGAGCACGTTCTTGGTCGCTACCGCGGGAGAAATCACACTGGGCATGCTGAGCTACGCCTTCTACTTGACGATCGCGTGGCTAGACCGGGTGAGGGTCAGCGCGACGACCAGGATGATGATGATGCCGTAAACCAAGCTCTGCGCCTGTGCGGCGATTCCGAGGACTGCCGTTGCAATCGGCACCAGTGCAACGGTCAGCGCTCCAAAGATGACGTTGAGCGGATTCGTGACTCCACCGGCGATTGAGGTGCCGCCGAAGATGGCGGCGGCAATCCCGGGCAGCAAAAGATCGCTGCCCAGCCCAGTGGATGACGCCGAACCGGCCTGCGCGATGATCGTGATTCCGGCAAGACCGGCCATGAAGCCCGAGAGCGCATAGGCGACGATCTTCAGCCGGCGCGTGCGCACAGCGGAGAAGATTGCCCCCGACTCGTTCTTGCCGATCGCGGTCATGCCCTGGCCCACGCGGGTGAACCGCAACATGAGCCACGCCAGAGCTGCGGCAATAACGCCCAACACGAATGTCAGCGGAATTCCGGCGACTGCGGAGGTGTAGAGCGGGGTAATGAGCTCAGAATTCTGTGAGACGTAAACGGTTGTTGCCCCGCTGACCACGAGTGCCGCCGCCTGGAAAATACCCAGTGTGCCCAACGTCAACGCGACATCTTTGACTCCAGTGTTCGGGTGGCCGTGCCACGCTGGGTTGAATAATCATTCATGCATCGAATGAACATTTCAAGGTCTAAGTTTACTACTCCTCGACCGAATATTCAAGCGCAGACGGAAAATATATGCGCGCGTAACCTTTTTGTGATTTGAGCTCGCGCGCTTCCGGATACGGACCCCTCTGCCGAGCCGTCGAGCGAACTCGATGTTGCGCCTTACATATCCTGCAGTCTCGGTGGTTCGTTCAAATGAGGCCGGGTCGATCGGGTGGGCGATTAAGCGGCAGGGACACCGGGGGCGTCAACGACGACAGCGAGTCGCATCCGCTGAACCTACCTAGGTACGGTCAGCGCGCGACAAGACCATGCCGCCGCACCGACACCACGCGAGCAAGCTCATGGGGTCCGCACTCGGCAGGGGGAGCGGGAAGTTGCTCAAGGTAATAGTCATTGACAACGCCTCCGCGCGAGACCGTCATGAGAAAGACGAGGTCGTTGCCCGAGCCGACACCGTAGACGTCGTTCGTGTCAACACCGGCCGAACACGAGCTACGCTTCAACCAAACATCCCCAGCACTGATTTCCACACCGCGTCGAGTAACCGAGAAGTAGGGCACGTGATCCTTCACGACCAGCACCCGGGCCGCAACATTGTTCCGGTCAACATCGACGGTGTGGCAGCCGGGGGTGCCGGTATCCACTGCGCCACCCGTCAGCAACCAGTCGGATGACAACCACCCACCGTCGCCGCTCAGACGTATGGGCAGCCGTTCGCCGCCAGCTGGTCACCCCCCAGCTGATCTACGGCACGCTGCTGATTTCTGCCGTGATCGGCTCTGCGCAGGACGATGACCTGGATAAGCAAGTGCTTGTGACGGCGTTAAGCACCAGCATTGTGTTTTGGGCGGCACACGCGCTGTGCGATGCGCTGTCCCACATCAGCAAAGATTCCAGCCCAACCGGCGACAATCCCGGCCCAGCTCTCTCCGGCGCTATTCGGCTAGGGCTGATTCAGTCCCGCGGGATGCTCTACGCGGCTTTTCTTCCGTGTTTGCTGTTGGCCAGCGGGGCGTTGGGGATACTTCCCGAGGCACCCGCCTACTGGTTAGCTTTGGGTCTACCCGTCGCGTCCCTCGCGCTGCTCGGCTGGGTTGCCTTTCGCGACCACCGCCTCCCGTGGTACACCAGAGCGCTGGCCGCCGCGTGTGTCAGCGCGCTGGGAATAGTCGTTATCGTCATGAAAGTCGCGGTGCACTAGAAGGGACGCGCCTGCGAGGTAGCGTAATTTCTCTCGTCGTTTTTGCTAGTCCGCCAGGCTCTCCTCAATCGGCAGCACATTCGGCCATTTCGCGGCGGCACAGATCCCGCGAGCGCAGACGGTGGTGCCAATTCAACCGACGAAGTACAGCAAAAA
>JANXTJ010000178.1 GCA_025352485.1 Salinibacterium sp. | reverse complement strand
CGCCGCTCGGCTGGTCGAATTCGCTCGCGGCCAAGCTGATCCAACTCACCGCTCCCGGGGTGCCCGACGTTTATCAGGGCACCGAGCTATGGGATTTCTCTCTCGTCGACCCCGACAATCGGCGCCCGGTGGATTTCGCGCTTCGGCAGCGGCTGCTCGCCGAGATCGACTCGGGAAGCCGGCCGCCGGTCGACGAGACGGGTGCCGCGAAGTTGCTGGTGACGAGCCAAGCTCTGCGACTCAGACGCGACCAGCCCGGTTTATTCACCCGTTATCTGCCCCTCACCGCGATCGGGGATTCGATCGAGAACCTCGTGGCTTTTGACCGGGGCGGGGCAATCACTCTCGCCACGCGGTTGCCCTTCGGTCTCGCCGCCCGAGGCGGCTGGTCAGACACCCGGGTGCTCGTGCCGGGGCGCGGCCTCATCGATGTATTCACCGGGCGACGCTACGACGGCGGCGAGCTGCCCCTCGCCGAAGCGTTCGAGCTCTATCCCGTCGCCCTGCTGGTGCCCGATGTTTAGGGTCTGGGCGCCGCGAGCGGCCACCGTTGAGCTGTGGCTCGACGGCAGCACTATGTCGATGCGCGGCCTCGAAGGAGGGTGGTGGTCGTCGGATGCCACGGCCAGCCCCGGCGCCGACTACGCGTACCTTCTCGACTCAGATCCCACGCCCCTGCCCGACCCCAGGTCGCGGTGGCAGCCGGCTGGCGTGCACGGGCCGTCCCGGGTCGATGACCATGAGGAGCCGGAATCGTGGCCGGGGCGCGAACTGGCGGGCGGTGTCATCTACGAACTGCACGTCGGCACTTTCACTACGGAGGGCACGCTCGATTCAGCGATCGGGCGCCTCGACCACCTCGTCGAGCTGGGGATAGATTTCATCGAACTGTTGCCGGTCAACGCGTTCAATGGGCGGTGGAACTGGGGCTACGACGGCGAGCTCTGGTATGCCGTGCAACAGAGCTACGGCGGCCCGGCCGCCTACCGTCGCTTCGTTCGCGCCTGCCACCACCGTGGTCTGGCGGTGATTCAAGACGTGGTCTACAACCATCTCGGCCCGAGTGGAAATCCGCTGCCGCGGTTCGGCCCGTACCTCGTCGAGGGCAGCACGAACACGTGGGGCGAGATCCTCAACCTCGCCGAGCCGGAGGTGCGCAACTACATCATCGACAACGCCCTCATGTGGCTGCGCGACTACGGCGTTGACGCCCTGCGACTGGATGCCGTGCACGCCTTGGTCGATCCGACCGAGCGGCACATCTTGGAAGAGATCGCCGAGGCAGTGGATGCCCTCGCTCTCGAATTGGGCCGCCCCCTGTCGCTCATCGCCGAGTCTGACCTGAACGACCCGCATCTCGTGACGCCGCGGATCGAGGGCGGCTACGGTCTGACCGCGCAGTGGAGTGACGACTACCACCACGCCCTGCACGTGGCCCTCACCGGCGAGACGGCAGGGTATTACGCCGACTTCGACGGCCTTGCTGCGCTCGGCAAGGTCACGAAGCGCGGGTTCTTCCACGACGGAACCTGGTCGTCGTTTCGCGGACGCCGGCACGGCATCCCGATCGACACCGACCGCGTACCACCTTGGCGTCTGATCAGCTACGCCCAAGATCATGATCAGGTGGGTAACCGCGCGGCGGGAGACCGGCTCTCAGCCACCGTCGATTCGGGTGCCTTGGCGATCGCGGCCGTCATGGGTCTGATCTCCCCGTTCACCCCGATGTTGTTCATGGGGGAGGAGTGGGGGGCGTCGACGCCGTGGCAGTTCTTCACGTCGCATCCCGAACCGGAGTTGGGGCGAGCCACCGCGCAGGGGCGTTTAGCCGAATTCACCGAGTTGGGCTGGGATCCGGCCGACGTGCCAGATCCTCAAGACCCCGAGACGTTTCGACGCTCGACGCTCGACTGGGCGGAGCCGCATGCGCCGGACCATGCGTGGCTTCTCGCCCTCTACACGCGGCTGATTCGGCTGCGGCGAGAGTATCCGGGTCTGAGCGAGCCGAGGTTCGACAGCATCCGCTGCGACTGGGATGAGGACCGGCGCTGGTTTCGCCTGGAACGCCGCGGGATCAGTGTGGTGGTCAACTTCTCGTGGGAGGAACGGGCACTGAATGCCAGATCCGCCACCCGTGTTTTGCTCGCGACAGGGGATGCCCGCCTCGGTCGCGATTTTCTGGTCGTCGCTCGCCGCTCGGCCGTCATCGTCGCCACCGGGTAGTCGGCGAAAGATGCTACGCGGGCACCCGGGCCGCCACAAGCCCCTTCACGAGCGTGAGTTCCCGAGCTTACGGTGAGGGCGGAAGAGGTGACGATGACCGACAGGGCGAGCGTGTTGATTCGGCCGGGAGACGACCTAGAGATCGAAGCAACCATGACTTCGGCGGTCTTTCTCAACTGCGAGACGGCCTATTTGCAGGTCGCCAGCAACCGCGGGTTGCGCACGGAGTTTGGCGTTCGGATCGAACGAGGCCGCGTCATCGATGTTTATCTCTGGGATGGTTTCTTGAGGGTGCGTCACGCACTCTCCCCGCAGACGGTCGAGGTGCGCAGCACCGCCGTCGTCTCGCGGTTGCCGTGGCGGCTCGTGTCGCCGACCTACGAATACCCGGAACTTCGCACCAGCCTCGTCGTGAATGGTGGGCTCGTGCTCTCGGGGGTGCCCGTTCGGATTGGGGCACTTTCCCTGACGAAACCGGCAGTGACGGTCTGACGGCGAACTGTCTCGGCCCGTGCGAAAGTCTCTTCGGGTCTGAAAATGAGCGGCGTGTGGATTCTATAGAAAAGAGTGGGTTCCGCTACCGTGCGTTGACTCTGCTTCTGAGTTGAAGGCGGGCCGGGGTTCGTGGGGCATGCCGATGCTCGTGCTGCAGTCATTCATCCCTGACACAAGGAGATTCGACATGACACAACGATCCTCATCACCTCAGAGCCGCCGAGCGGCGCGACCCCGCATGTTGGCCGCGGTGCTCGCCACCACGGCGCTGATCGGAGCGAGCGTCATGCTCGGAGCCGGCACCGCGTCCGCAGAGGGGTCTAATGACGTTACGGGGGCGCAGACACTGCAGCAGCCACCCACCTCTCTGCTCGGTGTTGCATCTCCGTTTGCCGTCTTGGCCGGCGCGGCCGTCACCATCCCGGGCGCGAATATCGTGGGCGATGTCGGAGCTGGGGCGGCCACCACGATCGCCGATAGCACGATCATCGGCGCCCAGTACGACGGCTCCGACACCACCGCGACTGATGCTGCGCTGGGCGACTTGAGCACTGCGTATGACTATTTTAAGTCGCTCAAAGCTATCGAGCTGGACTCAGAGGATCTCGGCGGCACGACGCTTCTGCAAGGCGTACACCACTCAACCGCGGCGCTCGCCGCGACCGGCACCGTCACCTTCGACGCCGACAACAATCCCGATGCCATTTTCGTGATCCAGTCTGACGCGGCGCTGAACACGACCGCGTCGACCACCATGGTTCTGAAGAACGGTGCGAAATCATCGAATATCTTCTGGGTGACAACCGGTGCGGCGACTCTGGGCGCGTCGTCCACTTTCGATGGCACGATCATCAGCAACGCCGCCGTCACGATCGGAGCCAGCAGCACCCTCAACGGTCGGGCTCTCTCCGTTACGGCCGCGGTCACGCTTGGCGCTACCTGCACGATCACGGAGGGCATCGATAGCCCTCTTGACGACACCCAGGTTGCGCTCGATGAAAGCTACTACGGGGTCACCGGCAGCAGCAGCGACGAGGGCTGACGCAAAGAGGCACCCCCGCCACCGCGGCGGGGGTGCCCTTGTCATGAGCGCGCACCCCACCGCCCAGTGGCACCCGGTCCCGAGCGAGTAGGGTGAAAACCCGACCCGCCCGAGCGTATTTCCTGGTGGGGTGAACATGATCGTGTCGAATGGCGGAGCGTTGCTTCAAGACCTTGGCGGCCAGTCGGTCATTACGGTGCTCGACAGCGGCGGCCATGGGGCATTCGACGACCTGCACCTCGCCACGGGCCTGATGCGATACGTCGCATCCAATCCGCATATTTCTCGTCTGATTCGGGCCTACCGGCCCGAGCCCACCGTCGCCTTTAGTCGTCGCGAGAGCCTGATGCCCGGCTTCGACTCTGCACTGACGGCGGCCGCTTCCTACGGATTTGTCCCGGTCATTCGCCCGACCGGAGGGCGAGCGGTTTCGGTAAACGAGTCTTGCCTGCTGATCGATGTCATCGAGCCGGTCAGCCAACGATACGAGGGCCATCGCGCGGCGTATCAAGCGGTGGCCGATGCGCTCACCCACGGGCTACGTACGCTCGGAATTGATGCCCACGTCGGTGAGGTGCCCGAAGAATATTGTCCCGGGGAATTCAGCATCAACGCGCGTCGCGTCGTGAAACTCGTCGGGATTTCGCAGCGGGTGATTTCGGGCGCGCGGCTGGTCAGCGCGATGGTCGCGGTCGAAGAGCCGGGAGTGCTGCCCGATGTTCTGACAGAGGTCTGCCGCGAACTCGCATTCCCGTGGAACACCGCCACATTTGGATCGGTAAGCCGTGAAACGGCCGACGTGACATTCTCCGAGGTGAGCTTTGCCCTACACGGGGCGCTCTCCCCGGCCGGTTCCGCCGAGACGTCGTACCACGAACTCGCGGCGCAAAACCGGGCGTAGCGCCGGCCGATACGTCGGGAAAAATCCCCGACTCGGCGCGCACGTGAACGTTTGGTAACGACTTGCTCCGACTTTTTGACTTATCGGATTGCGCTCGCTAGTGTGAGTCTCACATAAGTGATTCCTTTCACATGTGTGAATATTTGCCGGAATGTCCCCGTAACGGGTGACACTCGTTTGCTTCCTCCGGACCGTTGGGGCGAACCTCGGCGAGGCATCAGGCACGACGGGCCGCCACCAGCGGTCGGCTCATCCAATGAAGGAGCGTCAGAGCAGATGCGTGCAGTAATTTTCGAATCAGCCGGAACTCTCGTTGTCGCGGAGCGCCCCGAGCCAACCGCCGGTCACAAAGAGGTTGTCGTCGAAGTCGCGGCCGTCGGCATCTGTGGCACCGACATCCACGTCTTCGACGGTGAGTTTGAGGGCACGATTTTCCCTCTCGTGCCCGGCCACGAGGCGACCGGCATCATCGTTGCCATCGGCGAGGGCGTCACCCACGTCGCGGTCGGCGACCACGTGGCAGTCAACCCCAGCACCACGTGTGGCGAATGCGAGTTCTGCCTCAACGGTAAGAACAACCTCTGTCGGCTGTGGAACGGCCTCGGAGTTGTCGAGTCTGACGGTGCCGCCCAGCAGCGCTTCACCGCGCCGGCCGCCAACGTGTTCAAGCTGCGGCCGGAAACCGACCTCTACCAGGCCGCACTTATCGAGCCGATCGCGTGCGCGATCCGTGCCTACGACATCCTTCCTCGAAAGATGGGTGAGCACTACCTCATCTATGGTTCGGGAACGATGGGCCTTCTGATGGCCCAGCTCGCTCCGCGCGCCGGTGCGGCCAGCGTCACCATCGTTGACATCAACGAGGAGCGGCTGAAGACCGCGCGTGAGGTTGGCGTGCAGCACGTGTACACCAGTGCGGGCCAATCGGATCGCGAGAAGTGGGATGTCGTCATCGACTGCACCGGCAGCATCCGCGCCATCGAAGATGCTCTCCCGCGCGTCAAGGCCGGCGGCACGTTCCAGCACTTCGGGGTCGCCCCGGTCGACGCGATGGCGAACTACTCGCCGTTCCGCGTCTACCGCGATGAGATCTCGATCGTCGGAACGATGGCCGTCCTGAACTCCTTTGGCCGCGCGGTCGAAATGTTTGAGGCCGGCGCGATCATCAGCGAGCCGATGATCAGTCACTCCTTCACCCTTGAGGACTACCCGCAGGCGCTCGCGATGTTCCGCGCCGGCTCCGGCCGCAAGCTTCAGATTCGCCCCAATGACTCAGAATCGAGAGATCTCTCCGCATGAAAAATCGATCAGTAGGTTTCCGCCGTGGCGTCTGGGTTGCGGTAATCGTCGTGCTCTTTGCCGCCATGATCCTCGGAACCAAGGTCGTCACCGGCGACGCAATCGCGGCCACGGTCGCCAAGGAATTCAACGCGAGCGAGTACGGCAAGACTCAGTTCCCGATCGTCAAAGACCTCATCATCGCGCAGGCCCATGACCTGCCGACGGTAGCGACGGCGATCGTGGCCGATCCCGCCAAGGCCGCAACGACGTACGGAGTGGTGGAGGGCACGTCGTTCCCCGTCTTCTCGGTCAAGTTCACCGGTGTCGCCGGTCCGGTCGATGCCGCGGGGATCATGCCCGTCACCGTGCCCGGTGTGCCCAGTAGCATCACCGTGCGAGTGCAGATGGGTCCCGCTATCTCTGGAACGGTTCTGCGCGACGCGACCGGCACCATCCACTTTCCGCAGTTCGTCAACCAGATTCAGTATCAGGATGCCGGATCGGCGCTCACCAATGAGCTCAAGACCCAGGTTCTCTCCAGTATCAATGCGGCCGACCTGGCCGGAAAGACCGTCACCATCGTCGGGGCGTTCCAGCTGGTCAACCCCGCGTCGTTCCTCATCACGCCCGTGCAAGTAGAGGCGAAGTAGATGCCCACCGTCGACGATGACGTCGTCCTGAGCGCGCGCTCGATAGTGAAGCGCTACGGCGGAGTTCACGCGCTGAAGGGCGTCAACTTCGACATCGTTCGAGGCAAGGTCACCACTCTGTTCGGCGAGAACGGCGCGGGCAAGTCCACGCTGATGAAGATTTTGTCCGGCGTCGAAACCCCCACCTCTGGCGAGTTGACCGTCGACGGGGAGATCGTCGACATCCCCACGACGGTGGCCGCGCGCGACCTGGGAATTTCGATCATTCACCAGGAGTTGAGCCTGTGCTCAAACCTGAGCGTTCGCGACAACATTTTCATGGGGCGCGAGTTGACGACGCCGCGCGGCACGGTCGACTACCAGGCCGAGGACGCCGCTGTTCGCCTGCTCATGGAGAGCCTCGAGGAGTCGATCGATCCCCGGACGCTGGTCTCCGAGCTTCGGCTGGGTCAGCAGCAGATCGTCGAAATTGCCAGGGCGCTGTCGGTCAACTCCCGCATTCTCATCATGGATGAGCCGACATCCGCTCTCAGCGCCGTCGAGGTCGAGGTGCTGTTCCGGGTCATCCACGAACTGACCGCGTCTGGTGTATCGATCGTCTACATCTCGCACCACCTCGAGGAGGCGCTGCAGATCACGGACTATGCCGTCGTGCTTCGGGATGGCGAGATCGCCGCGGTCAGTGACGCAAAGCTGATCAATCTGGCCTGGATTGTGACCAGCATGGTCGGTCGGGACTTCGACCTCGGCAAGCCGCCGACCGGGTACGAGTTCGGTGACGTGGCTCTTTCCCTGGAAGGCATCTCGGTCAGCGACGACGTCGTGGCCGGCCGACTGCTGGTCAACGATGTTTCGATCGATGTGCGA
>JANXTJ010000177.1 GCA_025352485.1 Salinibacterium sp. | reverse complement strand
CCGCGGCACTCGGTGCCGGGCTTGGTTTCGGCGCGCAAAACGTCGTCAAAGACGTGCTGAACGGCCTGTTCATGGTCTCCGAAGACCAGCTCGGCGTGGGCGATGTCGTCGACCTCGCGTTCGCCACCGGCGTGGTCGAAGGGGTGGGCATCCGGGTGACCCAGGTTCGCGACGTCAATGGAACGCTGTGGTTCGTGCGCAACGGCGAAATCCTGCGGGTGGGCAACATGTCGCAGGGCTGGGCTCGCGTGATCATCGACCTCGCCGTGCCCTACGAGTCGGATGTCGAAGCGGTTCAGGATCGCATCCTCGCGACCGCGGTCGAGCTGGCGGCAACCGCGAAATGGAAGTCGCGCATCCTCGAGAAACCAGAAATCTGGGGTATCGAGTCGATTTCGGCGGAGGCCGTGATCGTGCGGCTGGTGGTCAAGACGGCCAGCGCCGCCAAAGATGACGTGGCGCGCGAATTGCGTGCACGGCTGAAGCGAGCCCTCGACGAGATCGGGGTGCGACTGCCCGCGCTCAACTCGATCGTTCTGAGCGGTTTCGAGGGGGCCGGCAGCGTGCGCGGTGCCCGCCCGCCGAAGACCGCGGCGCTGCCGGTGCAACCCACCACGGGCGGCCCGGCAAGCGAGAAGATCAGCCCCGACCAATTGCGGGCAGGCAAGAAATGACCGAAGCCACCGACCCGGCAGGCCATGTTCCTAGCCCCTTGACGATCCGGATGGGGCCCGGCGGCGAGGCGGTGGAGTCAACCTTCTGGCGCGAGATCGGTGGTCGGCCCACGTTTGAGCGCCTGGTGCGGGCGTTTTATGCTGGCGTCGCCACCGACGAGGTGCTGCTGCCGATGTATCCGGAACGGCCCGACCTCGAGGGCGCGATCCAGCGCCTCACCGGCTTTTTGGAGCAGTACTGGGGCGGACCGACCACGTATAGCCAGCAGCGCGGTCATCCACGACTCCGGATGCGGCACCTTCCGTTCACCGTCAACGCCGATTCTCGGGATCGCTGGCTCAGGCACATGCGCGTGGCGCTGGACAGCATCGAGCTGCCGCCGCTGCAGGATGCCACCCTCTGGGCCTACCTCGACCGGGCGGCCCAGGCGATGGTGAACAGCGGCGATGGCGACCCCATTGGCGGGGAACACCGCCGATGACCGGCCGGACTCCCCCGCGGTCGGACGCCATCATCGTGGGGGCCGGGCTTGCCGGGCTGGTTGCCGCCGCCGAGCTCGTAAACGCCGGCAAGCGGGTGACGATTCTCGATCAGGAGCCGGCGGCCAACATCGGCGGTCAGGCCTGGTGGTCGTTCGGCGGCCTGTTCTTCATCGACTCCCCCGAGCAGCGCCGGATGGGGATCAAGGATGGCCTCGAACTCGCCCGGCAAGACTGGTTCGGCAGCGCGGCCTTCGACCGTCCAGAAGATCACTGGCCTCGGCAGTGGGCAGAGGCTTACCTCGATTTCGCCGCCGGTGAGAAGCGCGCTTGGCTGGGCCAGCGCGGAATGACGTTTTTCCCGGTGGTGGGCTGGGCCGAGCGCGGCGGCACCACCGCAATGGGGCACGGCAACTCGGTGCCGCGGTTCCACGTCACCTGGGGCACCGGCCCCGCCGTCGTCGCCCCGTTCGAGGCGACAGTGCGTGCCGGCATCGCGAGCGGCCTCGTCACACTCAAGTTTCGCCACCGGGTCGACGAACTCATCGTCGAGGGGGATGCCGTGGTCGGCGTTCGCGGGGTCGTCCTCGCTCCGGATGACGCCGAGCGCGGCGCTCCGAGCAGCCATGACTCTGTCGGCGAGTTCGACGAGCGCGCGGGAGCGACCATCGTCACGAGTGGGGGCATCGGCGGCAACTTCGACCTCGTGCGCAAGCACTGGCCGGCGCGGATGGGCACGCCGCCGACCAACCTGCTCAGCGGCGTACCGGCAAGCGTTGACGGGCGCATGCTCGACATCAGTGCGACGGCGGGCGCCCGCCTGGTGAACCTCGACCGGATGTGGGCTTACACCGAGGGAATCGCCAACCATTCGCCGGTGTGGCCGGCCCACGGCATCCGGATTCTGCCCGGCCCGTCGAGTCTGTGGTTGGATGCCACCGGCACGCGCCTGC
>JANXTJ010000164.1 GCA_025352485.1 Salinibacterium sp. | reverse complement strand
GGCCGTCCTCGGCCGCGGCGCCCTTGAGCCCGATGAGCTCGAGCTTGTAGGGCTCGTTGGCCAGCTCGGCGCGCGCCTCGGCCTCGGTGACAACCCGACGTTGAAAGCGCTGACCCTGGCGCACAATGCGGTCCATGGCCTTGTCGATCGCCTTGAGGTCCTCAGGAGTGAATGCCTGCTCGACGTCAAAATCGTAGTAGAAACCGTCGCTGATGGGCGGGCCGATGCCGAGCTTCGCCGCCGGATTGATCGACTGCACCGCCTGCGCCATGACGTGCGCGGCGGAATGCCGGAGGATGTTGAGCCCATCGGCAGAGTCGATAGTGACCGGCTCGACGGTGTCACCGTCTGTCGTCGTCGCCGCGAGATCCTTCAGGTCGCCGTTGACGCGCATGGCGACAACGTTGCGGTCGGTGAACAGCTCAAACCCGGTCTTACTCACCCAATAACTTTAGCGGCGCTGCACTTTCATCTAAGACAGAACAGCGGTAGTCGCGATCACAGACAGAAGTCCAACGTCATTGTTCGACTCGGCTGCCGCATTGCGCAAATCCCCGGCGTTTTCGTGGTTGGTGACGGCTGCCACCAGTCTCCGACATCGGCAGCACGAGCCGACAAACGAAAATCGTCCTGATAAAAAGCGAGCGCCATTCAGACCAAGATGCCGCAGCCGTTGCCTAAGCCGACGACTCACACCTCGACAAGTCGGTGCTTTGCGCCGAAACCATTGATCGCCGTTATCGGCGGGACGGGACCTGCCACAGCATCCTTCTCGCCCGCTTCACCAGCGGGCGGAATCCGGGCTGACTTACCGCCGCCCACTGCACGGCATCCCGCGTCAACCTCATCCCCCGCGGCACAACCTCCACGCGACCAAACTATGGGGCAGGTCATAAGCCGAGCACACGACCTTAACTACCCCAGCGACGATCAATACCGGGGTGATCAGGGCTCCCGTAAGCCCGACCCCGACAGCCATTCCCCCGCGAAGGCAGCACGGTGCAGCAGTTCTGGGCAAGAGAGTCGCGTTTGCCCCGCCCGTAGGGAATCTGCGCCCATGTGCGTCTTACGCGACAACCATTTAAAACTCTGGCCGTCTCTCAACCAGGGGTGGCGAATTCAGGCGCTTTTCGAGACCGCGATCGGGCCGGTCACTGAGAGTTCGTCTTGCCAGCACTCGATGCCGTCTAATTGCGGCAGGCGGTCGCGGGTGAAGACGGGGTCGCGGCCGGTTTTGCGTTGCGCACTGTAATCCTTGAGCAGAGCAAAGGCGATGCCGGAGAGCAATCCAATCGCGACGAGGTTGACCAAAGCCATCAGGCCCATCACCCCGTCGGCGGTATCCCAGACGATACCTGCTGAGAGGATCGAGCCGCCGAAGACCGCTGAGATGGCAAGCACCCGGTAGGCGGTGCGCACGGCGGGGCGGGCGCTGATGAACCCCACGTTCGACTCGCCGTAGTAGTAGTTGCCGAGGATCGAACTGAAGGCCAACAGGAAGATGATCACGGTCAGCAGCCAGCCGCTCCAGGCCCCGAGGGTGCCGGTCACAGCTTGGAAGGTCAGGCCGATGCCTGGTGCAGCAGCGGTCAGATCTGGGTTGCCAACCAGGATGATGAACGCAGTCACCGAGCAGATCAGGAAGGTATCGAAATAGACCCCGAGCGTCTGCACCAGACCCTGCTTCACCGGATGGGTCACGGCGGCGGAAGCACCCGCGTTGGGCGCCGAGCCGAGGCCTGCCTCGTTGGAGAACATCCCACGCTTCACCCCGGTGATGATGATCGTGCCGATCGCGCCCCCGGCGATCTGTTGGAATCCGAAGGCACCCGCGAAGATCTCCCCGAACACCCGCGGGAGCTCAGTGATGTGCATCGCGACGAGGACGAGCCCCACCAGTAAGTAGGCCAGCGCCATGATCGGCACGACCGTCTGGGTGACCGAGGCGATCCGACGAACACCACCGAAGACGACCAGAGCGGTGAGCACGGCAAGCACCGCCCCGACCACCCATGGGATCCAGGGTTGGTGCAGGTCGGTGCCCAACGAACTCTCCAGCGTGGCGCTGATGGTGTTGGCCTGCAGCGAACTGAACGCGAAGGGAAAACAGACAATCAGCAGAATCGCGAAGACGACGCCGAGCCACTTCGCCTTGAGCCCACGCTGGATGTAATAGGCGGGGCCGCCGCGGAAG
>JANXTJ010000162.1 GCA_025352485.1 Salinibacterium sp. | reverse complement strand
CACCAATGGAATCGAGTATCTGGCGCTGCGCCCGCTGCTCACCGACTTTGTGATGTCGATGCCCCGCGGTGCCGCGATCATCTACCCGAAGGATGCCGCCCAGATTTTGGGTGCTGCCGACATCTTCCCCGGCGCCACGGTCGTCGAGGCCGGGGTCGGATCCGGCGCCCTCTCGCTCTGGCTGCTGCGGGCGATCGGGCCGAGCGGTCGCCTCATGTCGTTCGAGCGCAGGGAAGAGTTTGCCGACGTGGCACGCGCCAATGTCGCGGCCTTTCTGGGCGCTGAGCCGGAAAACTGGTCGGTCACGGTCGGCGATCTTCAGGATGCCCTTCCGGCAGCCGTTGAGCCCGGCTCTGTCGACCGCATCGTGCTCGACATGCTCGCGCCCTGGGAGTGCCTCGACGAGTGCGCCGATGCCCTCACGCCCGGGGGTGTGCTGATCTGCTACATCGCCACGGTTACCCAGCTCTCGCGGGTCGCCGAGGCGATCAGGGCCACCGGCGACTTCACCGAACCCGAACCGAGTGAGACTCTCGTGCGCACCTGGCATGTTGAGGGTCTTGCGGTGCGACCCGATCACCGGATGATTGGCCACACCGGCTTTCTGATGACAGCTCGGCGCCTCGCCCCCGGGGCGGTGCTGCCGTCTCTTCAGCGGCGTGCGTCGAAATCGGACTACACCGACGACGACGTCGAGGCCTGGACACCCGGCGCACTGGGCGAACGCAGCCCGAGCGCGAAACGACTGCGCAAGACCGCCCGCGAAGCGCAGGCAGCCGCCCGCGCCGCCGCACCAAATGCACCCGATGGCGGCGAGTAGAGTGACTGACGGTATTACCCCGAGGAAAAGAGTTCTAGTGCGCAAGCTCCCGGCAATTGTTGCGGCCGCAGGCCTCCTGGTCTCCCTGTCGGCGTGCTCAGTCAGCGCGTCGGCCCACGGCTGCACCCCCGTGTTTTCGGCCGGCGGCAATGCCGCACTGGTGACCGCCACGGGAACCCTCGGCGCGTCCCCGGCTGCGACCTTCCCCACTCCGCTTGTTGCCACTGCCCAACCGCAAACCGCCCTGACCCACACCGGTGACGGTCGGCTCGTCGAGCCGGGCGACACCGCAAACATCCAGATCACGATCTACGACGGCGCAACCGGCAATACCCTCATCTCGACCGACTACACCAGCACCGGCCTGCGCCTGCCCGCCATCACCGGATCGCCGGCGTTCGGGGCTCTCGCCCAGTGCGCCACCGTCGGGTCGCGTGTCAGTGCGGTCGGCACGGCCGACAAGCTCCTCGGGGCGAGTGCGATCAAACAAAACAAGGCGCTCAGCGGCGTCGCACCCACCGACACGGTCGTGATGATCGTCGACGTCACGCAGGCCTTCCTCGGGCGCGCCAACGGCACCGATCAGCTGGCCGAGGCCGGCATGCCCTCGATAGTGCTTGCGCCCAATGGCCAGCCCGGCTTCACCTTCCCCGCCGGGAAGGCGCCCACCGATCTCAAGATTTCGACCCTGAAGGCCGGCAAGGGGGCCACCGTGCAGACCGGCGACACCGTGGTCGTCAACTACACCGGAGTTCTCTGGGCCGACACCAAAACCGTGTTCGACTCGACGTGGGACCGAAACGCCCCCGCGACTCTTCTTGCCACCAGCATTGCCGACGACAAGAACGGCGTCGTGCCGGGGTTTGCCACGGCGATCGTCGGAGCGAAGGTCGGCTCGCAGGTACTCGTGGTCATCCCGCCGAAGTACGGATATCCTGCCGGTAGCGCTCCCACGACGGTGCCGGACGGCTCCACGATGGTATTCGTCATCGACATCCTCGGGATCGACTCGAAGTAGCCGGCGTCAGAACGTCGGCAGCGGCACGACCCGGCCGGATGTTCAACCAGAAACGTGAGGATTCCGCCCGTGCCTTCCGCCAGCTCCGCGCCCAGAGTTCCCGTCGAAGAGCGGCTGTTTAGCCTCGTTCTGGCGCTCTTGGCGACGGATGCCGGACTCAGCAAGAACGAGATTCTCTCGACCGTGCAGGGCTACCGCCAGAAGTTTTCACACTCGGGTGATAACGCAAACCTCGAGCGTCAGTTCGAGCGCGACAAAGACGACATCCGCGAGCTAGGGGTGCCGCTGGAAACACTGGAGAGCCCTGGTCAGGCCGGCAACAACCAAAACCTGAGGTACCGCATCCCGCGCGGAGCCTACGAACTTCCCGCAGATGTGCGATTCTCGCCGGAAGAGACCACGCTGCTGAACCTCGCGGCGATGGTCTGGCGTGAGGGCTCGCTCTCGGGCGAGTCGCGCCGCGCGATCCTGAAATTGCGCTCACAGGGGGTCGCCACAACGGAGCCAGTGCTCGGCTATGCGCCACTCGTGCGCATTCGGGAACCGGCCTTCGAACCGCTGTCGACCGCCCTCGAGAAACACCTGATTGTGACCTTCGCCTACCTCAAGCCGGGCGAACGGGAATCGACAGTGCGCTCTGTCGCGCCGCTGGCCCTCGTGCAACACCAGGGTCGCTGGCACCTGTACGCGCGCGAGACCAGCACCGACACGACCAAGACTTTTCTGCTTCGTCGCATCGTGAGCCAGGTGCTTGCCACCACGCAGACCTTCCCCGCGCCGGATGCCGACAGTAGCGTCACGGCACTAGCCGAACTCGAGACGGTGTGGAACACCCACACCGCGCTCGTCGAGGTGGAGCCGGGAACGGATGCCGCCACCCGGCTCGGCAAGCGCAGGGGGTCAAGCGTCTCCGGCTCAGGTGCCCTCGAACTGCACTATTCCGATCTGAACATTTTTGCCGACGAACTGGCCAGCTTCGGGCCGGAGGCGCTCGTGATCAAGCCCGCCGAGCTTCGGGCCGCCGTGCTCGAGCGCCTGCAGCGAACGGCGGCCGATCATGGCTGAACATCCCGCCAAGAAGACGGGCCAGCCCCGCCACGCCCAAGACAAACTCGCGTTCCTCCTCTCCCTCGTGCCATACCTGATGGACCGCGACCGGGTGAGCGTGGGGGAGGCAGCACAGCATTTCGGCGTGCCGCCGGAGCAGATCCGCGAAGCGGTGCGCCTCATCGGCGTCTCCGGAGTGCCCGGCGAGACCGCGACCTACCAACACGGCGACCTTTTCGACATCGCCTGGGATGACTTCGAAGACAGCGATCAGATCGTGCTCACCAACCTCGTCGCGATCGATGATTCGCCGCGGTTCTCGGCCCGTGAGGCGGCCGCGCTGATCGCGGGGGTGCAATACCTGTCCGCACTGCCGGAGAACACCGACCGGAATGCGGTGGCCTCGCTCACCGCGAAACTCTCCCGTGGCGCATCCGCAGAACCCAGCCAGGTGGCCGTCGAAGCCTCGGAGAGCGATGTCACGCTCGCTCTGATCCGCGAGTCGGTCACCAACGGCGTACAGCTCGAATTTGACTACCTCAACTCGCAGGGCGAGGGGGAGCGCCGCCGAGTCGACCCGCTGCGCGTCGAATCGGTGGATGCCGACTGGTACCTTCGCGGCTGGTGTCACCTTCGCGAGGCGCTGCGCACCTTTCGCATCGACCGCATCTCGGATCCCGCCGTCACGACGCAGCCGATCACTCACGGCACCGCCGATGTGACGCTGCCGGAAAGCCTATTCGAGGGCTCGGCCGATGACCTGCTGGTCGTCATCGATGTCGCCCCCTCCGCCGTGGCCCTGCTGGCGGACTACAGTCCCGACAATGTCGAGACGGTCGAGCACGATGGTGTGGTCAGAACGACGGTGCGCGTCTCGCACTACCACGGTCTGAAACGGCTCATCGCGAGCATGCCGGGGGTCGCGACCGTGGTGTCACCCCCCGAAGCCCGCGCCGTCGTTGCGCAGTGGGCTGCGGCCGGCGCCGCGCGGTACTCGTAGATCCGCCGGGGCCGAGCCGCCATCCCGCCCCTGTGCGTCGAACGGCTAATATGGAACCATCCGTTGGCAGACAAGTGAGGGCGTGACGGCATGTTTCAAGGATTGACCGGCTGGCATCTCGTCCTCATTCTGGCTGTCGTGCTGCTGCTGTTCGGCGCACCGAAACTTCCCGGGCTCGCCCGCAGCATCGCGCAGTCGATGCGGATCTTCCGCACGGAGGTCAAGGAGC
>JANXTJ010000145.1 GCA_025352485.1 Salinibacterium sp. | reverse complement strand
CATTGCCCAGCACATCTCGTTCGCCGACCCGGTCTACCTGACCCGCGAAGACGTTCCGGCGTCTGACGTAGAGAAGGAGCGCCACATCGTCGAGGAGATCAGCCGCGGCGAAGGCAAGCCGGAGGCCGCCCTCCCGAAAATCGTCGAGGGTCGCATCACGGCGTACTTCAAGCAGGTCGCCCTGCTCGAGCAGGAGTACGCCCGCGACAACAAGATCACGATTAACAAGGTGCTCGCGGATGCCGGCCTCACGGTCACGCATTTCGCTCGCTTCAAGGTCGGCGCGTAGCTCTAGCGCTGACCGTCACGATGGGCCCCGGATCACTTGATCCGGGGCCCGTCGTCTGTCGGGATACGGGGCAAGAGCGGGCCGATAGTGCGGGCTGTGCTCGCCTCCGTCGCCGACTACCCTAAGAATGAGCCGAACACGCGGAGGAAGATAGCCATGACCGAAGACCACAAACGACGGGTTCTCCTCAAGCTCTCCGGCGAGGCGTTTGGCGGGGGCTCTCTCGGCGTCAACCCCAACGTCGTGGCCGATCTCGCGAAAGAGATCGCCGCGGCGTCTGCCGACGTCGAGATCGCCATTGTCGTCGGCGGCGGCAACTTTTTCCGCGGCGCAGAACTGAGCCAACGCGGCATGGAACGCGGGCGAGCCGACTACATGGGCATGCTCGGCACCGTGATGAACGCGCTGGCCCTGCAAGACTTCCTCGAGCAGGCGGGGGCCGCCACCCGCGTGCAGTCGGCCATCTCGATGACCCAGGTGGCCGAGCCGTACATTCCGCGCCGTGCGGAGCGCCACCTCGAGAAGGGCCGCGTCGTCATTTTCGGCGCGGGGGCCGGGCTTCCTTACTTCTCCACAGACACCGTCGCGGCGCAGCGCGCGCTCGAGATTAGTGCAGACGTCGTGCTGGTAGCCAAGAACGGAGTCGACGGGGTTTATACGGGCGATCCGCGTAAAGATGCCGCGGCATCCAAGCTCGATCACGTCACGTATAAAGACGCTTTGGTGCGCGGCCTCAAGGTCGTGGACTCCACCGCCTTCAGCCTGTGCATGGATAACGGGATGCCGATGGTCGTCTTCGGGATGGAGCCGGGCGGAAGCCTGACCAAGGCCATTCGCGGTGACCGCATCGGCACGCTGCTCAGCAACTAAACTCGTTCCAGACACAAAGGAGTCGACGTGATCAGCGACGTTTTGGCAGAGGCCAAAGACAAGATGCAGAAGGCCCTCGAGGTCGCCAAAGACGACTTCAGCACCGTCCGCACCGGCCGTGCCAACCCCGCGCTTTTTCAGCGGGTGCTCGTTGACTATTACGGCACGCCGACCCCGCTCGCTCAGCTGGCCTCGATGGTCAACCAAGAAGCGCGCACTCTTCTGATCACGCCCTACGACAAGGCAGCCCTCAAAGACATCGAGCGGGCGATTGTCGGCGCCTCCAATCTCGGTGCGAGCGTCGGAAATGATGGCAACGTCATTCGCGCCACGCTGCCTGAGCTCAACGAGGAGCGGCGCCGAGAGTTTGTGAAGATCGTGCGCGACAAGGCCGAGCAGGCCAGGGTCGCGCTGCGCAACATTAGGCGCAAGGCGAAAGATGACCTCGACGCCCTCAAGGAGGTCGGCGAAGACGAGATCGCTCGCGCCGAAAAAGACCTCGACGCCACCACGAAGCAGCACGTTGACGCAATTGATGACGCGCTCAAGAAAAAAGAAGCAGAGTTGCTCGAGGTCTAAATGCCATCTGACTTCGAGACTCAGGTACGCGCGACTAACGACAAGATCAACGCGCGAACGGGGCGACCCCTCGGCATGGCGATCATTGTCGGCCTCATTATGGGGCTCGCCCTGATCTTCAGCCTCGTCGTGCTGAAGCCGTTCTTTATGGTGTTCGCGGCTGCGCTCATCGCATTTACCGCCTACGAGCTCTCCAGCGCGCTTCGACTTGCGGGGCGCAACGTGCCGCGTATTCCGACGGTCATCGCCGGGGTTGCCGTGGTGCCAGCCGCATTTCTATGGCTGGCTCCCGGCCAGTGGTTAGCGACGCTCAGCGCTATCGCATTCCTGTCGCTCTGGCGGATCACCGAGATGGTGCGCCCGAGCAGTCGCACCTCAACCAAGAACCTCCTGCTCGACTTGGCTGCCGGCGCATTCATCATGATCTACATCGCGTTCATGGGCTCGTTCACCGTGCTGCTGACCGCCCTAGATGGCGGGCAGTGGTGGACGTTGGCGTTCCTCATCGTCGTGGTTGCCGTTGACCTGGGTGCCTATGCCACGGGCGTCGCCTTTGGCAAACACCCGATGGCTCCGGTGATCAGCCCGAAGAAAACTTGGGAGGGTTTCGCGGGCTCCGTAGCCGCCGCGGTGATCGCGGGCATTCTCACGGCAAACTTCATGCTTCACCAGCCATGGTGGGTCGGCGTGATCCTCGGGTTGGTGATGGTGGCGACCGCGACATCCGGCGATCTCACCGAATCCCTCATCAAACGCGACCTCGGCATCAAAGACATTTCGAGCTTCCTGCCCGGGCACGGTGGATTTCTCGACAGGGTCGACTCCTCGCTGCTTTCGGCGGCGGCGGCCTTCGCTCTGTTCCTCATCTTCCGGTAGCAACAGAGGCCCGGTAGCGGAGGGCCACAGCTTCGGTACGGCACAATAGAGCAGTGAGCAACACTTTTCCGCATAGCCGTCGGTCAAAACTCGGCTACAACGTCGAGCAGGTAGAAGATTTCCTGGAGGAGGCCCGCGCGGCGTACACGGCCGATCGCGGTCCGCAAAGTGTGGTGTCGGCCGCGAACATCCGTCAGACGGCGTTCGCGATGCAGAAGGGTGGCTACTCCACGAGCCACGTGGACGCAGCCCTTGAGCGACTCGAAGATGCCTTCGCCTCTCGTGAGCGCGACCGGGCATTCGCCGAGACGGGGGATGCGGCATGGTATGCCCAGGCACGCGGCGACGCGCAGGCGATCCTCGACCGTCTCGCGCGCGACTCCGGAAAGCGGTTCGCCCGGGTCGGACCGTTCACCAACGGCTACCACCCCGCGGATGTCGACGCCTTCGCGACGCGACTCGTGAACTATTTCCAACATGGCAAACCGATGAGCGTCGAGCAGGTGCGCACCATCGTTTTTCGCAGCAAGAAGCGCGGCTACAACGAGCAGCAGGTCGATCTACTGCTCGACTCGGTCATCAACGTCATGCTCGCGGTGCGCTGAGCAAATTTCGCCACAGAGACTTTGACAGCCCGTTGCGCTAACATCGCAGCACGATGGGGGCCAATTCGCGAACATTAGCGCTCCGCGCCGAGCGTAAGAGCGCCGGTGGGGACGTTTCGGGGCGCCATCGGCGCGCCTCGTGGTCGCTTCCGCTGTTCGCGACCTTCGTCACCTTCGCCTTCCTGTGTGCAACGCTTGCGCCTCCATACGGTTCGTCAGGCGCGTTTGCCGTGGTAGCTCCCGCAGCCCCTCTGGCGCCACAATCGGTCACCGTCACCGGCCAGTACACGACCGGCGCGAGCCGGGATTCGTTCGGCGTCAGCGTGCCCGTCGTCGTGGTCAGGGCGGCGGCTCCGGCCGTCGGGATCCCCGACCCCGGAACCGCGCAGGCCATCGCCTATGCGATGCTGCGCTCCATGGGCATGGGCGACGACCAGTACGGCTGCCTGGTGGCGTTGTGGAATCGCGAATCACACTGGAACGTTTACGCCAGCAACCCGAGCGGGGCTTACGGCATCCCGCAGGCACTGCCCGGCAGCAAAATGGCATCTGCAGGGGCGGACTGGGCGACCAACCCCGCCACGCAGATCAGCTGGGGCATGGGGTACATCGTCGACCGGTACGGCACGCCCTGCGGAGCGTGGGGGCATTCTGAGGACGCCGGCTGGTACTGAGCAACTGCGCCACGAGACCCCACTGATGGGGGCCGTAAGCTGGCAGCATGCCCAGATCGAACCGGCCTCGCGGCCAACGCGTCGGCGGATCGGGCGACGACGATCACGACGGTGATCTTTCGCGGGCCCTGGCGGGTCGGTTTCACACCGTTTCTCGCCGCGACGGGATGTGGAACGTTCAGCCCATCGCGGCGGTCGGCGCCACCAAGGTTTATACCTGCCCCGGCTGCGGCCTGGAGATCGTGCCTGGCGTCGCCCACACGGTGGCCTGGCGCGCCGATGGCATCATGGGCGAAGCCGACGATCTCGCCGGCCGACGACACTGGCACAACCACTGCTGGAAGGTGCACACGTGACAATCGACATTCGCGGCGGAGTCGAACTCCCCGCGCGCCGAGAAGATGTGCAGCTGCATACCCGTGACGGGCTGATTCTGGTGGGTGAACTCACGCTGCCCGTCTCGGCGGCGCCGGTGGCCACGATCGTGGCGCTGCACCCACTGCCCACCGCGGGCGGCTTCATGGACTCGCACATCATCCGCAAGGCGGCGGCGCGGCTGCCCGCGCTGGCTGATATTGCCGTCCTCAGGTTCAACTTCCGGGGCGTCTCATCGCCGCGTGGAACGTCTCAGGGCAGCTTCGGTGAGGGTGTGGATGAGCAGTGGGACCTGGCCGCTGCGCTCGACCTCGTGCTCCAGCGCGATCTGCCGCACCCGTGGCTGGTGGGCTGGTCGTTTGGCACAGAGGTCACGCTGAAGTATGGGCTGCGGCATCCCATCGACGGGGCGATTTTGCTGTCGCCACCGCTGAAGCGCACCAGCACCGACGAGTTGGCGGCCTGGGCAGGCAGCGGCATCCGCCTGGTCGCCATCGTGCCAGAACTCGACGACTACCTACGCCCGCCGGAAGCCGTCGAACGTTTCGCCAGTGTGCCGGAGGCCGAGGTGGTCGCCGTCGAGGGCGGTCGGCACCTGTGGGTGGGGGAGTTGCAGACTCGCCGGGTGCTGACCGAGATTGTTCAGCGCCTGAATCCGGCGGCGCTGCCACTGCCGACCGTGTGGAACGAATAGCGGGGCGCTACAACTCCGCCTGT
>JANXTJ010000127.1 GCA_025352485.1 Salinibacterium sp. | reverse complement strand
GGCCGTCGCGCTCTTGATGGTGCCCTGGAATTCGGGGCCGGCCTCGGTGACTCCAAGGTGCAGCGGCCAGTCGCCGCGCTCGGCTAGCAGCCGGTAGGCCTTGACCATGATGACCGGATCGTTGTGCTTGACCGAAATCTTGAAGTCGTGGAAGTCGTGTTCCTCGAAGAGGCTCGCCTCCCAGACGGCGCTCTCCACGAGCGCCTCCGGGGTTGCCTTACCGTACTTCTGCATGATGCTCGGTTCGAGCGACCCCGCGTTGACTCCGATGCGAATGGATACGCCGGCCGCCTTCGCCGCTGCGGCAATGGACGCCACCTGATCGTCGAACTTGCGGATGTTGCCGGGGTTGACCCGCACGGCGCCGACCCCGGCGTCGATGGCGGTGAAGACGTAGCGCGGCTGAAAGTGGATATCGGCGATGACCGGGATCTGGCTCTTCGCCGCGATGATGTGCAGAACATCGGCGTCATCCTGATGCGGCACGGCGACGCGAACGATGTCGCAGCCGGTGGCCGTGAGTTCGGCAATCTGCTGCAGTGTGGCGTTGATGTTAGTGGTTTGGGTGGTGGTCATCGACTGCACGCTCACCTGCGAGTCGCTGCCGACGCCGACCTTGCCGACATGAATCTGGCGGGTCTTGCGGCGGGGGGCGAGAACGTCGGGCGTCTTGGGCATACCAAGATTGATTGCAGGCACAATGTCAGCTTACGCGGGGCCGGCGATGATCAGCCGGGGTTGCGCCGGGGCTACTGGATGGTGATGGGCTTGACGATGTCCGCGTAGATCAACAGCAGGCTCATGGCCCCCAGAATCACCGTCACGGCGAGCGTGAGCGGGATGATCTTCGTGATGTCGAGCGGCCCGGGGTCGCGGCGGTGAAAGAGCTTGGCGAAACCGCGACGGATTCCTTCGATCAGGGCTCCCGCGACGTGGCCACCATCCAGCGGCATCAGCGGAATCAGGTTGAAGACGAACAGGGCGACGTTCAGCGACGCCACCAGCCCAATGAGGGCCGAGGCCCGCTCCAAGACGGGAATGGAGTTGAGGCTGGTGATCTCGCCGGCAATCCGGCCCACGCCCACGACGCTGATCGGACCGTTGGGATCGCGCTGACCAGGCCCGAAGGCCGCGTTGACAATGTCGACCATGCGCTGCGGCAGATTCAGGATGAGGTGCACGACATTGGCAATATTGGCGCCGACCGCGGGCAGTACAGCGGTCAGCGGCTGCTGGACTACCTCGGTGGCAGGGCCGATCCCGAGAAAACCGACCTCTTGGGTGACCGACTTGCCCGCCTCTTTGACGATCACGCCGTTAGCATCGGTGACGTAGCGCTCGGTGAGCAACGGCGTTGCCGCGAGGGTAACCGGCGCCCCGTCGCGCTCGACCACCACCGTCAGGGTGCTGCCGGGCGACTTCCGGATGAGGGCAGTGGCCTGATCCCACGACGTGATTGTGGTGCCATCGATGCTCACCAGCCGGTCGCCGGGCTTGATGCCAGCCGCCTGACCAGGTGATGGACTGTCGCCCGCCTCACAGGCCTGCCTGCCGCTGCTGGCCGCCAAGACACACTGCGAGACACTGCCGACGGTCGTGGACGCCTGCGCCACCCCGAAGCCGCACAGCAGCACGGCGAAGAGCACGATCGCAATCAGGAGGTTCATGACCGGTCCGCCGAGCATGATGATGACCCGCTTATAGACGGGCAGCCGGAAGAAGGCCCTCCTGTCGTCGACCTCAACGGGGTCGCCCGGCTGCGGGGAACCGGCATCCTGAACCAGGGTGTCGAACACCCCGGTCGTGGCGGTGCGCGCCTTGCCGCCCTTGCGTGCGGGAGGGTACATGCCCTCCATCGAGATGTAGCCGCCGAGCGGGATCGCCTTGAGGCCGTACTGCGTCTCGCCCCGACGGCGAGAGAAGAGGGTCGGCCCGAAGCCGATCATGTACTGGCTGACTCGCACCCCAAACCGCTTCGCGGGAATCAGGTGACCGAGCTCGTGAAGACCGATCGACAACGCCAGCCCGACCACGATGATCAGGATGCCGAGGATGTACAGCAGAACGTTTTGCACGCGTCCGATGGTAGCCGTCCCAGATCGGGCTAGCTGGGAACGGGCTGCCCCCCGTACTGGTGCGCGACGCGGCTAATTAGTGGG
Source organism: Salinibacterium sp. (assembly GCA_025352485.1). GTDB lineage: Bacteria > Actinomycetota > Actinomycetes > Actinomycetales > Microbacteriaceae > Rhodoglobus. Next base: position 4,152 of record JANXTJ010000127.1, on the reverse strand, counting down.
TGGCTGCTCCGAGTTGAGCGAGAAATTGATCTGCGGTGGCACGCGCCCAGCGCTCCGCCTCGAGCACGGCATCCAGCGTGTACTGGCCGGGCTCATGCGCCTCGACCACACGCTCGACGATGTCGAGGATGTCGAGGTAGCCGATTCGACCGCCATGAAAGGCGAGAACGGCCTGCTCATTGGCCGCATTGAAGACGGCCGGAAATGTGCTCCCGGCCGTTCCCACCCGCTTGGCCAGCGCCACGGCCGGGAACACGTCAGAGTCGAGCGGCTCGAAACTCCAGTTGCTCGCGACGGTGAAGTCGAGTGGTTTTCCGACGCCGGCGACGCGGTTCGGCCAGTCGAGACCCAGCGAGATGGGCAGTCGCATGTCGGGCGGGCTGGCCTGGGCGATCGTCGAGCCGTCGACGAACTCGACCATCGAGTGCACGATCGATTGCGGATGCACCGTCACGTCGATGCGGTCGTAGGGCACGTCGAACAGGTGGTGGGCCTCGATTACCTCCAGTCCCTTGTTGACCAGGGTCGCCGAGTTGGTCGTCACCACGAGCCCCATGTCCCAAGTGGGGTGGGCGAGCGCCTCACGCGGCGTCACATTCTTCAACGATTCGCGGCTGCGCCCGCGGAACGGCCCCCCAGATGCGGTCAGAATGAGCCGCCGCACCTCGCGGGCTGTGCCCGAGCGCAACGCCTGAGCGATGGCCGAGTGTTCGGAGTCGACGGGCACGATCTGGCCCGGTCGCGCCAGCGCGGTGACGAGGTCACCCCCAACGATCAGGCTCTCCTTGTTGGCCAGCGCGAGCGTGGCTCCCGCCTCGAGGGCGGCGAGGGTCGGGCCCAGCCCCACGGATCCGGTGATGCCGTTGAGAACGACGTCGGCCGCGACATCCCGCACCAATTGGCAGGCCTCAGCGGCGCCGAGTGCGGTGTGCTCCACTCCAAACTCGGCAGCCTGGCCAGCCACCATCGTGCGGTTGCTGCCAGCAGCCAGGCCCACGACCTTAAAAAGGTCGGGATTAGCCGCGATGACGTCGAGCGCCTGCGTGCCGATCGAGCCGGTCGAACCGAGAATGATGACCCTGCGCATGCCCCAAGGCTAGCGGTGAGCGGTCGGGCTACTGGATCCCGAGGATGTCGATCACGAAGACCAGTGTGTCGGTGCCGCCGATGTTGGGCGGGCTGCCGGCGGCGCCGTAACCCTTGTCTGGCGGGATAATCACGATGACGCGTGAACCGACCTTCTGCCCGACGAGCGCGGCCGTGAACCCAGCGATGACCTGCGACGTTTTGAACGTCGCCGTTTCTCCGCGCGCGAAGCTCGAGTCGAAGACCTTCTTGGTGTTCCAGTTCACGCCGACATAGTTCACGATGACGCTGTCGCCGTCTTTGACCTCGGCGTGGGTGCCCTTCTTCAGGAGGGCAATCTTCAGCTCGGTCGGCGGTGCGGCGTCGGGGATCGCCACGGTCGGAATGTTGTCTGCGCCGACGGTGACGATGGGGAATCCATCGGTCGGCGGCTGGTCGGCCCCATCCGGTGCCGTCAGTGCCGCTGCGGCGGGCGGCGCGATCGATACGACGTCAACGACGAAGACGACGTCTTGGCCGGGCTGGACACCGAGCTGGGTCGAGCCAGCCGCACCGAACGAATCAGCGGGCGGGATGACGCCAACCAGCCGTGAGCCGACGGTGGCACACTGAAGCGTCTTGACGACCCCGGGAAGAAACTGTGCGGCGTCTATCGGGAAACTCGTGGTCGAGCCCTGCGCGTACTTGGTGCTGGTCAGTTCGACGCCGGTAGCGCCGTTGTACAGCGTGAAGTCGACATTGACGACGTCTTTGAGCTGCGCCACATCTCCGGTGCCTGCGATGACAACGGTGCGCTGCGTGACGCCAGCCGAGGTCGGGGAAGTGAAAGTCACCGTGGGCTTGGTGCCGAATTTACCGGACACCTTCACGGCATCGGAGACCGCACCCGAGGCCGTGGCCGGAGATGTGCAGGCTGCTGCGGTCTTGGTGGCGCCGGGGGCACCGCCGCAGGCCGCAAGGGAAACGATGAGTCCGGCCGCAAGGACCAGAGAGACTGCAGTGCGCACGGAAGCAACTTTCACGCTCGAGGAATGACACCTATCTTGGCCTAGTCTTCCTGAGCGAACCGTGACAATCTGCCGGCGTTAATAACGTGCCAGCGATTAGCGCGTGTCGTCTGCCATCACGATCACCGGCTCGTGCAGCACCGGGAAGTTCACCGATTGGGCGATGAAGCAGTTTGCGGCAGCTTCGGCGTGCAGCGCCAGTGCCCGTGCGGGATCACCGGCGGCGATGGTCACGACCGGGTGCAGCGTGACGGCGGTGAAATGTCCGCCGTTGCCGACCTGCAGAAGTACACCTGTCGCGGCGTCGGTGTAGCTCGTCACGATGATGGAGTGGCTGGCGGCCGAGTGGAGATAGCTGAGCATGTGGCACTGGGCGAGGGCCGCCACCAGCAGCTCCTCCGGATTCCAGCGTTCGGGCGAACCCCGGAAGGCCCGGTCACTGGAGCCCTCGATCGGGGGTTTACCCACCGCGGCGACGAGGTTGTCACGGCTGTACGACCGGTAGTCGCTCGTGCCTGAGCCGAGATTGCCCTGCCAGTCGACGGTAACGGCGAAGTGGTGATCCATGTTCTTGCTCCGGTTGACTGCCCTCAAGGATAAACTCGAATAATTATGACCGACATCCTCGCGCCCACGATTTCGTCCCCCTCAGCCGCGTCAACGGCGGTGCCCCAAGAGCGACTCATCCTGACCGCCATCCCGGGGCCGAAGTCACTCGCGCTGCACGCGCGCCGCCTGAAGGTCGTGCCGGTCGGGGTCAGCACGACTCTCCCTGTCTACATCGACCGCGCCCACGGGGCGATCGCGATCGATGTCGATGGCAACCAGTTCATCGACCTCGGTGCCGGTATCGGCGTGACGACGATCGGCCATACCAATGACGCCGTTGTGGCCGCGGCCACCGAGCAGTTGCAGAAGCTGACCCACACACTCTTCACGATTACGCCGTACGAGAGCTACGTGCGCGTCGCCGAATACCTTGCCGAGCACACCCCAGGCGACTTTGCGAAAAAAACCGTTCTCGTCAACTCGGGCGCTGAGGCGGTCGAAAACGGCGTGAAAATCGCGCGCAAGTACACCGGGCGCAACGGCGTGGCCGTGCTCGAGCACGCCTATCACGGCCGCACCAACCTCACGATGGCGATGAACTTCAAGGCAGCCCCCTATGCCACCGGCTTTGGCCCGCTGGCCGGCGACGTTTACCGGGCGCCCAACTCGTACCCCTTCCATGACGGCCTGAGCGGGGCGGATGCCGCGGCCAGAACAATCGCCTACCTCGAGAAGACCGTGGGTGCGGCAGACCTTGCCTGCCTGGTCGTCGAGCCGATCCAGGGCGAGGGCGGGTTCGTCGTTCCCGCGGCCGGTTACCTGCCGGCGCTGCAGGCCTGGTGCACCGCCAACGGCGTCGTCTTCATTGCCGACGAGATTCAGAGCGGAATGGCTCGCACCGGCGTGTATTTCGCCAGCGAGCACTTCGGCCTCGTGCCCGACATGGTGCTGAGCGCCAAGGGAATCGCCGGTGGGCTGCCCCTCGCCGGCGTCACGGGCAGGGCCGAGATCATGGACTCAGCACAGCCCGGCGGCCTCGGCGGCACGTTCGGCGGCAACCCGGTTGCGGCCGCGGCAGCCGCGGCCGTGTTCGAACAGATCGACAGCCACAACCTGCTGGCGGAGGCCACCCGCATCGAGGGCGTGCTGAAGACCGGCCTCGAGGCGTTGCAAAAGAAATATGCGGTGATCGGGGATGTGCGCGGTATCGGTGCGATGATCGCCGTCGAGCTCGTCGAAGCCGGCACCCCCAAGCCCAATGCTGCCGCCGTCTCGGCGATCGCCGCCTATGCCGCCCAACACGGCGTGCTGCTGCTGACCGCGGGAACCTATGGCAACGTGCTGCGTTTCCTCCCGAGCCTGGCGATCAGCAACGAACTGCTCGAAGACGCCCTCGGCGTGATCGGCGACGCGTTCGCCACCCTGTAGGAGCAGGACTACCCGGCCGCGACACTCACTGAGCGTCGCGGCCGCTTCTTTTTAGGGCGTGCGGCCGTCGCCAGAAGGTCAG
>JANXTJ010000287.1 GCA_025352485.1 Salinibacterium sp. | reverse complement strand
ACCCTCTACGCCCACATGATCACCGGATCGAGCACGCTTCAGCCCGGCAATCACATCAAAGTCGGCGACTTTATCGGTCTCGTCGGCGAGACCGGTTCTGCCACCGGCCCCCACCTGCATTTCGAGGTTCACGTCGATAAGGTGCCGGTTGATCCGTTCGCGTGGCTGCTGGCCAACGCCACCAACGTCACGACAGCGCCTTAGCTGGTCAGCCAGACCGTCGTATCTGTGGGCAGCGCGCCGCCGGTGATCGCTTCACTGGAGAGCAGGATGTCGCCGACCGGCAGCTCTACCGCAATTTTTCCGGTGTTGCAGATCACGGTCACGCCGCCGTTGCTGAAGGCGACCACATCTTTGCCGTAGCCGGTCAACCAGGTGACAGCGCCGAGGCCCAGGCCATGGGCTCGGCGCAGTTTGAGTGCAGAGCGGTATAGCTCGAGGGTTGATCCCGGGATGCCCGCCTGCGAGTCTCTGGCGTACGGTGCCCAGTCGTCCGGCTGCGGCAGCCAGCTTGCGCCGGTCGAGTTGAAGCCGTAGGCCGGCTTGTTTGCCTCCCAGGGGATCGGCACGCGGCATCCGTCGCGGCCGTATTTTTCGCCGTGCGTGCGAAACCAGGTGGGGTCCTGGCGGGCTGAGTCGGGAAGCTCCATGTCTTCGGGCAGCCCGAGCTCTTCACCCTGATAGACGTAAGAGCTGCCGGGCAGGGCGAGCATGAGCGCCGTTGCCGCGCGGGCCCGGCGCAGGCCGAGGGCGCGGTCGGGCTTGCCGGGAGAGTTCGGGCCGATGCCGGCACCCTGCGGCGGGGCATCCTTGGTGAGGGCAAGACGCGTGGCGTGGCGCACGACGTCGTGGTTCGAGAGCACCCAGGTGCTCGGAGCGCCCACGCCCATGAAGGCGGCCAACGAGTCTTTGATCACGCGGCGCAGGCGTTTCGCTTTCCACTGCGTGAACATGTAGTCGAAGTTGAACGCCTGGTTCATCTCATCGGGGCGCACCCACAGGGCGGTCTTGGTGAGCGGGTTGACCCATGCCTCGGCGCAGAGCACTCGATCGCCGGCGTATTCGGCGAGCACATCGTGCCAGCCGCGCCAGATCTCGTGCACTCCGGGCTGGCCCCAATAGGGCGGATCGGGTTCGAGGTTGGGGTCGATGATCGCCGGCGTGAGGTCGGTTCCCGGCGCGGGGACGACGGGCGCGCCACCCATGCTGGCGGAATCGGAGGGTGGGGTGTAGTCGGGTAGCCCGGCTTCCTTGATCATGCCGTGTGCGACATCCACCCGGAACCCGTCGACCCCACGGTCGAGCCAGAAGCGCAGGATGCCGAAGAACTGGTCGCGCACCCACTCGTTTTCCCAGTTCAGGTCGGGTTGTGATTCGTCGAAGATGTGCAGGAACCACTGGCCGGGGGTGCCGTCGGCCCGGGTGACGCGTTTCCACATCGAGCCGCCGAAGACCGACTCCCAGTTGTTGGGCTCGATGTCGCCATTGGGCCCTTTGCCGTCGCGGAACATGTAGCGGTCGCGCTCGGGCGAACCTTCCGGAGCGGCCAGAGCGGCCTTGAACCACTCATGCTGGTCGGAGGTGTGGTTGGGCACCATGTCGGCGATGACCTTCAGGCCGAGGCTGTGGGCGGTCGCCAGCAGCGCGTCGAAGTCGGCGAGCGTGCCGAAAAGTGGGTCGACGTTGCAGTAATCGGAGACGTCGTAGCCGGCATCTTTCTGCGGGGAGCGGAAGAAAGGCGACAGCCAGATTGCGTCGATGCCGAGGTCGGCCAGCGCGGGCAACCGGCTGGTTATCCCGGGCAGGTCGCCGACCCCGCTGCCGGTCGAGTCTTGGAAGGAGCGCGGATAGATCTGGTAAATGACGGCCGTTCGCCACCACTCAGAGCCGACCGTGTCTCGCGTGGGGCCATCGAGGGCGGTGAGCTCGACGAATTCCGGAGCAGTCTCAGCGGTCATTGCAGCCACGATACGGCACCTTTTCGCTGCTGGAAGCGCTTGCAGGGCGGTTGCACTGGCACAGTCGGCCGTTATTGGGCCGCGAATTCGGCATCCGTCGGTTCTCGCCGAGGGCGCGGATTGGCCTGCCGCGCGGATGCTAGTCTCTTACGGTGCCAAATGGACGGAAACGTTCTTTTCGCGCCCCCTTAGCTCATTGGTAGAGCACTTCCTTGGTAAGGAAGAGGTAGTGGGTCCGATTCCCACAGGGGGCTCGCAGCCCGTTTTTCGGAGCGGGTGCAGCGTGGCTGAGTAGCTCAGTTGGCGAGAGCGCACGACTCATAATCGTGAGGTCGCGGGTTCGAATCCCGCCTCAGCTACCACGTGCATGGCCTCAAAAAGCCATAACTGGCGCGGTATCGCCCCCAGGCGTGCGCGCAGCTTCAAGCCCGCAGAATCGAGTGCTCGCCGAGGCTGTGCCAGGTGCGGTTGTGGTACACCAGCGGGGCCGCGGCGTTCTCGTCGTCAGCAACGAGCGCTTCGAGCGCGTGAACGGCGATGACAGTCGAGCCGCCGGCCGCCATCTGGGCGTTGAGGCGGAAGCGGCTCGCCCGTGCGCGCCGTCGCGAGTTGCGACTTCGGCATCCTCCCCAGCGTGCAAAGGGTGCGCAACTCGCAACTCAGAGAACGGGGGCGCGGCGCGCGCGGCATCAGGTGGGCAGAATATCGGCGGCGTGTGGCTGCATGACAGAGAGCGTCGAAATGACCCGCGGGATGACCCCCGTCCGAGACCTTGCCGGTGAGGCCGAATTGCCCGCGGCCCCTGGCGCGGCCCCGCCTAACGATTCTGCGGCCTACTCCTCGGGCAATTCCGCGAAGGCCTTCTTCGCGGCCGAATACCAGTCCATCGCCCTTTTCGGATGTCTCCAGCGGTTCTTCATTTCGTCGCGCGCCGGCACATGCGCCGCGTCCCCATCCTTGACGGCCTGCCTCAGGTGACGGTCTTGGTCTTTGATTGCTTGATCCGCGGTGGCCGCACGAAACTTGTGGTCACAGGGGCCGCCGAGCTGGCGGCACGTCATTGTTTTCATCGGGGCTACTCCTTTTCTCGTTTAGCAACATTGCGAGGTTCTCGCGAGGAACAAATTACCAACCGGGGAGGCCCGATCGCGCCACTGACCGCGCGGGATCAGAAAACATGATCCCAAAGCGGCGACGAGCAGGCCGCTAGATTTATCTTCCATGGACAAGACCTACCCGTCGGCCGCGGATGCCGTCGCCGACATCCCGAGTGGCGTCACCCTCACGGTGGGCGGCTTCGGCCTCGTCGGGGTGCCGGTCGCGCTGATCCGGGCCCTGGTTGCTCAGGGCGCGACGGAGCTAGAGGTGGTGTCGAATAACTGTGGTGTCGACGACTGGGGTCTCGGCGAACTTCTGTCGGTTGGTCGCATCCGGCGCATCGTTGCCAGCTATATCGGCGAGAACAAAGAGTTTGCGCGGCAGTACTTGGGCGGCGAGGTGGAGGTCGAACTGACACCGCAGGGAACGCTGGCTGAGCGCATGCGGGCCGGTGGCACGGGCATCCCCGCGTTTTACACGCCGGCCGGGGTCGGCACGGTCGTCTCCGAGGGCGGGATGCCGTGGCGGTACGCCGCAGACGGGACGGTGGCCATCGTGTCGCCGCCGAAGCAGACTGCCATGTTTGAGTCGTTGGGTGCCCCGCGCGAATACGTGCTGGAGCAGGCCATCCGCTCCGATTTCGCGCTGGTGCGCGCCGCAACGGCGGACCGCCACGGCAACCTGGTGTTCGAGCAGTCCGCGCGAAACTTCAACCCGCTCGCGGCGATGGCGGGGCGCATCACGATCGCCGAGGTCGATGAGCTGGTCGAGCCGGGTCGGATCGATCCGGATCAGGTGCACCTGCCCGGGATCTACGTCGACAGGGTGGTGCTGTTGACCGCCAAACAGTCGGCGGAGCGACCGATCGAGAAGACGACAGTGCGCACGCGCGAGGGAGCGATCTGATGGGCTGGACCCGAGACGAGATGGCCGCTCGAGCCGCGAGGGAGCTCAGCGACGGCAGCTATGTGAATCTGGGGATCGGCCTGCCGACGCTCATCCCGAACTACGTTCCTGACGGCATAACCGTGGTGCTGCACTCCGAGAATGGGGTTCTGGGCGTCGGGCCGTACCCGTGGGCGGGTGAGGAAAACCCCACTCTCGTCAACGCCGGCAAGGAAACCGTCACCGTGCTGCCCGGTGCTTCGTACTTCGATTCGGCACTGAGCTTCGGGATGATCCGTGGCGGGCGCATCGCCACAGCCGTGCTCGGGGCGATGCAGGTATCCGCCGCGGGTGACATTGCAAACTGGGCAGTACCGGGCAAGCTCATCAAGGGCATGGGCGGCGCGATGGATCTGGTTTCCGGTGCCGATCGCGTGATCGTGGTGATGGAGCATGTCGCGAAAGACGGCACTGCCAAGGTGGTCACCGAGTGCACCCTTCCGCTCACCGGCAAGGCCTGTATCGACAGAATCATCACCGATCTCTGCGTCATCGATGTCACGGACGACGGGCTGGCGCTGGTCGAACTCGCGCCGGGCGTGACCGTGGACGAGGTGATTGCGGCCACCGAAGCGCCG
>JANXTJ010000122.1 GCA_025352485.1 Salinibacterium sp. | reverse complement strand
GGCGGAAGAGCCAGGACGCGGCCGTACACAGCCCTACAGGGGCCGAGAGCGGAGGCAACGGCAAACCGGAAGCGCAAAACGAAACCCCCGGGCAGCTTGCGCTTGCCGGGGGTTTCAACGTGACTAACTTGGCGGAGACGGTGGGATTTGAACCCACGGAGGAGTGTAAACCCCTCTCCACCTTAGCAGGGTGGTGCACTAGGCCGAACTATGCGACATCTCCATTGTTCCTGCGTAATTCTAGCCGCAAGACGAGAGGGCGGCAGAACGCTGCCGAACCGCTAGCCTTCCCCATCCGATGTCTGGGTGATCGAGCAGGTGTAGTCCGCTGCGGTCTGGCCCCTGACTCCGGAGAGAACCGGCAGACCGGCATTGCTGACGGGCGGAGCTGTCGGGTCGGCGGTGGCGACCGGCGCGTTGGGATTGACTTTGGTGCCCTGCCCATCCCCGGCGGCATCAAGCACGAAAGGCTGGTCTGCGGCGATCAGTGCGATCATCTTGTCGCCGACGTAGGTGTTCGGCTTGACCTTGCCGGCGTACACCCCTTCGGTATTGCCGGTCGACCCGGGATACTGCACGAAGGTGACCCGCTCGAGCGGGATGTTCTTCAGCGCTAGGGCGATCGACACCATGGTCGGCACCTGAGCGAGACTGTTCGAGAGGGTCATGTTGCTGAGCGCGCCGTTGGCCAAGCCATAGAGCTTCTTGTAGTCGCTGAGGGTGTCAGAGCTCTTCAGCTTGCGCACGAGGGAAGAGAGGTAGGACTGCTGCGAACTGATCCGGGTCAGGTCACTGCCGTCGCCGACGCCGTGGCGTGATCGCAGGAATGCTAGGGCGACGTCTCCGGAGATGGTGTAGTTGCCCGCCGCCGGAAGGTTGATACCGGTAGCCGGATCCACCATCGGTGCGGTGATGCAGACATCCACGCCGCCGATGGCGCTGGTCATCTGGATGACGCCCTGGAAGGTGATCATGCCGGCGAACTGAATCGGTAGTCCGGTCAGGAGCGAGACGGTCTGTACGACGCACGACAGGCCACCGTAGTAAAGCGCGGTGTTCAGAGCTTCGGTCGAGTAGCCCTTTTTGTAGCCGTCGGTGCCGACGCACTCGGGGATGCCCACCACCATGTCGCGGGGAATGCTCAGCGCGACGGCGCTTTTTTGGTCCTGCGAGACGTGGATCAGCATGGTCACGTCGTTGAGCGCCGCTTGGTCGTCCGCGAGCGTTCCCCCAATACCGCCCTGGCCGGCACGGGTGTCGCTACCCACAATGAGGATGTTGAATCCGCCCTGGATCGCGCCGATCTGTGGCGGTGGGCCCTCGGTCTCGCCGTAGATCGCCACAGTGGTCTTCTTCGAGTACAGGCTGTTGAACGCGATAGCCCCGACGGACGCACCGCTGACCAGCAACACCACGAGCGCTGCCCCGACGAACGCGAGAATGGTGCCGACCGGGCCGGCTTTGCGCAGTCGGCCGTGCCTGGCGATGCCCTTCGGAACCGGAGCGCTGGCGCGAGTGCGCAACTCCGACCGGGGTCGCAGATCAGAGCGGGGTTCTAGTTCGCTCATGGCGGATGCCTTTCGTAGCCAGACAGATAGTTATGGTCACGGTGAGCGGAGGGCTAGGGATTCGAACCCTAGAGGCATTTCTGCCCACCAGTTTTCAAGACTGGCTCCATCGGCCGCTCGGACAGCCCTCCCGGCATGACCAAGCTCCGATTGTAACGGATGCCCCGAGCACGACCCTGAAAATCCGGTCTGAAAGCTCAGCGCGCGCGGAAGCCCTACGGCGCGAAAGCCCAGAGCAGGGTGGCGACCCCGTCATCGAGGTCGGACCCGGTGACCTCGTTGGCGGCATCCCGCACCACATCGGGCGCCTGACCCATGGCGACGCCGCGGCCTTCGGCGGAAGCCCACTCGAGCATATCGATGTCGTTGCGGCCGTCACCGACCGCCATGACGCGCGAGCGGGGCATCCCCAGAATCTCGCGCACCCGCTCCAGCGCCGTCGACTTGTTCACGCCATCCGGCGCAATATCCAGCCAGGCCGTCCAGCCCACGTTGTAGCTGACCTTGTGCAGTCCCATGCTCTCAACGACGGAGAGGAAGTCTTCGATCTTGTGCTCGGGGGAGATGACCACAACCCGCGTGGCACGAGCGGTAAGAAGTTCCTCGAACGCCACCTTTTCGCTCATGGTGCCGAGCGCGCCCTCCGGAAAGTAGCCCGTGAAGCGGTAGAGCCCGGTCTCGTCTTCGACGGCGTAGTTGGCCGCCTCCAGCTTCTCGCGGATGGTGTTCAGCACCTCGCTGGGATCGAATGTCTCAACGAACTCGCGCCGGTAACCGTCGGCGGCGAGCGGGTCGCGCGTGAGGGTGATCGCCCCGTTTGAGCAGACCACATACTGCGGGGTGATGCCGAGCCGCTCAAGGATGGGCAGGGTCATCGCCACCGAACGTCCGGTAGCGATCATGACCTCGTGGCCGGCATCCCGCACCTTTTGCACGGCCTGAATGACGGTCTCATTCATGGTGCCGTCCTCTTGCAGGACGGTGCCGTCGATGTCGAGGGCGATCAACCACTGGCCCGGGTGGACGCTCATGCGATCGGTTCGAAGAGCTCGAGGCCGCCGAGGTAGCCGCGGAGCGCTGTCGGCACCACAACGGACCCGTCGGCCTGCTGATGGGTTTCGAGTATCGCGACGAGCCAGCGGGTGGTGGCGAGCGTGCCGTTCAGCGTGGCGACCGGTGCCGTCTTACCCGACTCCGTGCGGTAGCGGATGTCGAGGCGCCTGGCCTGGTAGGTGGTGCAGTTGCTCGAGCTGGTCAGCTCGCGGTAAGCGCCCTGGGTCGGAACCCACGCCTCGATGTCGAACTTTCGCGCGGCGCTGGAGCCGAGGTCACCGGCGGCGATGTCGATGACCCGATAGCTGAGCTCGCAGGCTGCGAGCATTGACTCTTGGTAGGCGAGGAGGCGCTCGTGCTCCGCTTGCGCATCATCGGGCAACACGTAGCTGAACATTTCGAGCTTGTTGAACTGGTGAACGCGCAGGATGCCGCGGTTGTCTCTGCCCGCTGAGCCCGCCTCTCGGCGATAGCAGGTCGACCAACCGGCGTAGCGCAGCGGCCCCCCGGACAGGTCGAGGATCTCATCGGAGTGGTACCCGGCGAGGGCGACCTCGGAGGTGCCGGTCAGGTAGAGGTCGTCGGCCGGCAGGTAGTAGATCTCGTCGGCGTGCTCGCCGAGGAAACCGGTGCCCGCCATGATCTCTGGCCGCACCAGCGTCGGCGTAATGAGCGGGATGAAGCCTTCGGCGAGCGCCTTGTCGAGCGCCATGTTCATCAGGGCGAGCTCGAGACGCGCCCCGACGCCTTTAAGAAAATAGAACCGGCTCCCGGAGACCTTCACGCCGCGAGCAATGTCGATGGCCCCCAGCAGCTCCCCCAGATCGGCATGGTCGCGTGGCTCGAAATCGAACGCGGGCGTCGTGCCGACCTCGCGGATCAGGCTCCAGTCGTCTTCACCACCGGCCGGCACGCCGTCGATGATGACGTTTCCGAGGGAGCCCGCGATCCGGGCGAACTCGGCCTCGGCATCCGACGATTTCTGCTGCGCCTCTTTCACCTGCGATGCGAGCGCCTGCGCCTGCAAAACCAGAGCACGCTTCTCTTCTCGCGGAGCCGTTGCGACGGTTCGCCCGAAGGCGTTCTGCTCAGCGCGCAGCCGCTCGAAATGCTGCATGGCGGCCCGCTTGACTGAATCTGCGGCGATCGCGTCATCGACCAGAGAGGCAGCCGACCCGCGTGATTGTTGCGAGCGTCGGACGGCATCGGGGTTTTCGCGCAAGAGCGTGGGGTCAATCACCCTTACAGCCTATCGAGGGCGATGCCGTAGCTTTAGCAGCGTGGCCCACCTCCCCGACCCGCGTAAACAGCGGGCGGCGGTCGTGTACAACCCGCTAAAAGTCGACCTGAAGAAGCTGAAAAAATCGGTGGCAACGGCCGAGGGGGCCGCCGGCTGGGGCTCGACAATCTGGTTCCCGACCACACAAGAGGATGCCGGTCAGGGCGTCACCGCGAGCGCGCTGCGACGCGGCGCCGATGTGGTGATCGCGGCGGGCGGCGACGGAACGGTGCGCGCGGTGGCCGAAGCCCTGCGCGATGGCGGAGTACCGCTCGCCGTGCTGCCCTCCGGCACGGGCAACCTGCTGGCCCGCAACCTCGACCTCCCGCTGACCAACCTCGACGCGAACGTCGAGACCGCATTCTCGGGCGCACAGCGCACGCTCGACCTCGGCGTGGTCGAGATCACCCGGGCGAACGGCGACACCGAGGAGCACGCGTTTCTGGTGATGGCGGGGCTAGGCCTTGACGCGAAGATGATCAAAAACACGAACTCGCGACTCAAGAAAGCCGTCGGCTGGCTGGCCTACATCGACGGCATCACCCGTTCGTTGCCCGAACTTAAACCGGTGCGGTTGAGCTACCGCCTCAACAATGGGCCGGAAAAGTCGATGAGCGTTCACACCATCATCGTCGGAAATTGCGGGATGCTGCCGGGCGGCCTGCTGCTGATGCCGGACGCGAAACCCGACGACGGCATCCTCGACATTGCCGCACTTCGGCCCCGAGGACCGTTCGGCTGGGCGAAAGTCTGGCGCAAGGTGGCCTGGGAGAACGGGGTTCTGCGCAAGTCTGCGCTGGGGCGCCGGATCATCGACCTGTCGGCGGACGTGAAAGACGTCACCTACCTCACCGGCACGTCACTGCGCATGACCGTGGAGACCCCGCAGGAGTTTCAGCTCGACGGCGACGAGTTCGGCGAGGCCAAAACGGTGCGCACCTGGGTGGATGCCGCATCCCTGACGGTGATGGTGCCGGCGAGGGTGGACGCGGAGAACTACGCCCCGTCGACCAGCCCGCTGAGCCAGTCGCGCGCCTTGACGAATGCGTCGTTGTCGTAGCGCGGTATCACGTTGATCGGGAGCTTGTCTGCACGCGGATAGCTGCCGAGGTAGATCACTTTCGGGCTGAAGCGTTTGAGCCCGAGTAGGGCATCGGCGACTCGCTCATCGAGGATGTGACCGTCGAGGTCGATGATGAAGCGGTAGCGGCCGAGGGCGTCACCGATCGGCCGCGATTCCAGCAGGCTCATGTTGACGCCGCGCGTCGCGAACTGTTCGAGCATCTCGAGGAGGCGGCCCGCGGTGTCATCCGGCAGTTCGGCGATGATGCTCGTCTTGTCGCTACCGGTGGGCACCGGCAGCGCGGCCACGCGGGAGACCAGCACGAAGCGGGTGACGGCGTTCGGGTTGTCGCCAATACCGTCGGCGAGCACGGCGAGATCGTGGTGCTTCGTAATGCCGGGGGGCGCGACCGCGGCATCCGCCAGATCGTTATCGAGCAGAGACGCGGCGGCGGCGACATTAGAGGTGGCCGGGATATGCCCGTGACTGGGCAGGTTCTTGTCGAGCCAGAGGTGCGTCTGGCCGTAGGCCACCGGGTGTGCGTTGACAACCTTCACGTCGGCAAGCGTTGTGCCGTGCCTCGCCACGAGCACGAAGTTCACCGGCACGAGGTACTCGCCGATGATGCGCAGATTCGGGATGCTCGCCAGCGCGTCTTGGGTGGCGCTCACGCCGCCCTCCACCGAGTTTTCGATCGCGATCATCGCGGCCACCGAACGCCCGGACACGACGTCATTCAGCGCCTCGCCCACATTGTTGACCGGCCGCCAGGTCGCACCGACGGCTTCGGGAACCTGGCTCAGCGCCGCCTCTGTGAACGTGCCGGCAGGGCCGAGATAGCTGTAGGTCGGCGTGTCAGACATGGCTCCGAGTGTACCGACGCTACACCGCCGTCCAGCCGCCATCGATCGGCAGGGTGACGCCGGTAATCAGGGATGCCGCGGGCGAAGCAAGGAACGCGACCGCCCCCGATACCTCGCTCGGCACACCCACCCGGTGCAGCCCGGCAATGCCCGCGACGATCGTGGCGTGAAAGTCTGGTTCGTCGAGACGCTCGCTGGTGCCGTCTGTGCGAATGAAGGTCGGCGCGACCGCATTCACCCGAATGCCGTAGCTTCCCCATTCCACCGCGTGCACCCTGGTCATCTGAATCATGGCGGCCTTGGCGATGCAGTACGACGCCTCGCCGGCCAGCGCGATGAGGCCGGCCATCGAGGCGATGTTCACGATCGAACCATGGCCGGCTGCCTTCATCGCCTTGGCCGCATGTTGTGAGAGGAAGAACGCCGAACGCGTGTTCAGGCCGAACGTGAAGTCGAAGTCTTCCTCCTCGACATCGAGGGCTGGGCGGCCCCCACCCCGGCCACCACCGGCATTGTTCACGAGGGTGTCGAGCCTGCCGAATTCCTGCACCGTGCGATCGATGGCCGCCCGACCCTGGCCGAGATCCATCACGTCGAGCTGGAGGGGAAGCACCCGGCGACCCAGGGCTGCGATTTCGGCAGCCAGCCCACCGTCTTCGGCAATGCTGCGCAGCCCGATCGCGACATCGGCTCCCGCCGCGGCAAATTCGAGGGCGATGGCGCGGCCGATTCCGCGGGCGGCACCCGTCACGAGGACGGTGGTTCCGGTGAGGTCGAAGGCTGTGGGATTCATCCCCCCATCATCGGCCAATGCCGCCGTTGGTGGGTGCAAGACTGGACGCATGAACGATCGCGCTGGCACCGTCGCCCTGGCATCCGACCTCGTGAATGTGCACGAACTGGTGCGGGCCTATTACGATCTGGTTCCGGATGTCGCGATCCCCGAGCAGCGCGTCGTTTTCGGCACCAGCGGCCATCGTGGCTCTTCGCTCGACACGGCCTTCAACGAGACGCATATCGCCGCGATTACCCAGGCGATCGTGGAGTATCGCGCCGGCCAGGGCATCACCGGGCCACTGTTCATCGGCAAAGACACCCACGGGCTTTCTCGGCCGGCCGAAACCACCGCCCTCGAGGTGCTCACCGCCAACGGCATCGAGGCACTCGTCGATGAGTTCGACGACTACGTGCCGACGCCGGCCCTCAGCCACGCGATCATCACCTACAACGCGGGGCACCCGGGCGAGCCGCAGGCCGACGGCATCATCATCACCCCCTCGCATAACCCCCCTCGCGATGGCGGATTCAAGTACAACCCTCCGCACGGCGGCCCGGCCGAAAGCGACGCGACGACGTGGATCGCGAACCGCGCCAACGAGCTCATCGCCGACGGCAACAGGGGCGTGCTGAGGGCGGAGCCGAGCGCCGTCGGGGTATACGACTATCGCCGCCACTATGTCGAAGATCTCGAGAACATCATCGATATCGCCGCAATCCAGGCGGCCGGCGTGCGCATCGGTGCCGATCCTCTGGGCGGCGCGAGCGTGCACTACTGGGCGCTCATCGCGGAGCATTACGACCTCGATCTGACCGTGGTCAATGGCGCCGTCGACCCGACCTGGGCCTTCATGACGTTGGATTGGGACGGCAAGATCCGCATGGACCCATCGTCGCCGTCCGCGATGGCCTCGGTCGTCGCACGGCGCCACGACTACGACATCCTCACCGGCAATGACGCCGATGCCGACCGCCACGGCATCGTCACGCCAGACGCCGGCCTGATGAACCCGAACCACTACCTCGCCGTCGCCATTCAGTACCTCTACTCACACCGTCCGCAGTGGCCGACGGATGCCGCGGTCGGCAAGACCCTCGTGTCGAGTTCGATGATCGACCGGGTGACCGCCGCGCTCGGCCGCCGCCTGTGGGAGGTGCCGGTGGGCTTCAAGTGGTTCGTGCCAGGGCTGATCGACGGCTCGGTGGGCTTCGGCGGCGAGGAGAGCGCGGGGGCAAGCTTCCTGCGCATGGATGGAACAGCGTGGACGACCGACAAGGACGGCATCCTGCTCGCGCTGTTGGCGTCAGAGATTCTGGCCGTCACGGGTAAGACTCCGTCACAGCTCTACGCGGAGCTGGTCGCCGAGTTCGGCGACCCCGCCTACGAGCGCATCGACGCGACGGCAACGCCCGCGCAGAAGGCCAGACTCGGCAAACTCAGCGGTACCGACATCACGGCCACGGAGCTTGCCGGCGAGCCGATCACGGCAAAGTTCAGCGAGGCGCCGGGCAATGGCGCGGCGATCGGCGGCGTGAAGGTGGTCTCGGAGTCGGCCTGGTTCGCGGCCCGCCCGAGCGGCACCGAAGACGTGTACAAGATCTACGCGGAGTCGTTTCGTGGCGAAGCGCACCTGAGATTGGTGCAGGCGCAGGCCAAGGAAATCGTGGACGCAGCCCTGTGAATCGCCGCACGCGGGCGATCGTCGTCGGCACCCCGCCCGTGCTGTGCGCCCTCATCGGACTCACGCATCCGCTGGAGCTCACCGCGGCCACCTCGGAGTATTGGCGAAACATGCACCTCGCGCTGATACCGATCTTCCCGCTGATCGGGGCGGCGGCGTGGCTCCTGGCCCGCCAAGCCGGTCGCAGCTATGGCCTGCTCGCAGCGCTGTTCGGCTATGGCTTCGCCATTTTCTACACGGCGCTAGACATCCTCGCCGGTGTCGCGGGCGGGGCGCTCGTCACTGCCGGGCAGAGCCCAGAGCCGGTGTTCGCTATCGCGCGCCTGCTCGGCCCGATCGGGGTGCTGTGCCTCGTGCTGGGCTGCGTCGTCGCCGGCGCCGCTGCGTTCCGGATTGCCGGTGTCACCACCCTGCCGGGCACTTTTCTCGCCTGCATCGGAGCCGCGCTGCTGCAGCCCGGGCACATTTATGCGGGCCTCGGCACCCTCGCGATGCTTCTGCTGGGCGGGGGTTTCGTGGTGCTGGCGCTACAGACCGCTCACCCGAAGGTCAACCCCACGGCCTGATCGACTATTTCGCGTAATCGGGTGCCGCGGGAAGACCGAAAAATTCTTCGAGGGTCGTCACACCGGTGTTGTGCAGCTCGGTGGCGAGCTGAACCCCGACATAGCGCAGGTGGTACGGCTCGGATTCGTAACCGGTGATCGGGGTCTTGTCGCCGGGGTAGCGCACAATAAAGCCGAACCGCCATGCTTGGGCATGCAGCCACTGGGCGTGCGGGGTATTGCCCCAGCACACCTCGAGGGCGCATCCCTGGTCGGGCAGCGCGTTGATGTCGATGGCTAGGCCGGTCTGGTGCTCGCTGTAGCCGGGGCGGGCGCTGGTGAGATCGGCGCCGGCCTGGCCCAGGCTGTCTACCCAGCCCTGATACACCCTTACCTGGGTGGAGTAGCTGCGATACGCACTCTGCGACTGCATCGACAGCCCGGTTTCGGCGTGGAAGGCGGCAAACATGGCAACGACCGCGTCGGATGCCACCTGACGAAGGAAGGGCTGGTTGACGTAGGGCACCGGGACCTCAACGAGGTCGGCCGCCGCAAAGTCACTCGGGGCCAGCGGCCGAAGCTTGTTAACGACCACCCAATAGCTGTTCGGGTCGTCGAGCGACTGTGCGGACTTGTTGAAGGTGGGAGTGGGCGTTGGGGTAGGGCTGGGCGTGGGCGTGGCGGTGGGCGTGGTCGTGGCCGATCCACTCGCGCTGGGCACCGGCATGGGAGCCTTCTTGCCGGGAGCAGCAACGGCAATGGCGACAGCGGCGACCACCGCAACGAGAACGGCCACAGCGACGATCGAGGTCACCACGATGGTGCGCCTACGCCGCACCAGGCGTGAGGTGCGGTTACGCGGGCGCAGATCAGACATCCCACGATCTTATTCGCGGTCAGGCAGAAGGCAGGCTCCAAAACGAGACCGTCGCGTCAGGGCCGCCCTCGGTCTTGATCGCGTCATCGAGGTCGCGGTAGTCGGTATCGATGTCGTGACCCACCAGATAGATGTGCCGCACCCCATTGATCATGCGAATTCCCGAGACAATCTGGGCGTGATCCGGGGTGCCGTCGTTGTCCCAGTCGAACGTGGCGATGTCACCGATCTTGAGCTGATCGCGCTGCGAGCTATCGAGCTTTACCGCCCCCAACTCGGGATGCTGGCCGAGCCAGTCGTCGAATGACGTGACGGAGATGAAGGCGGGAGCCCAGTCTTCTTGAGCATGGTTGTACCACTCGTCGGTGGTCGTCCATCCTCGAGCGACGAGGGTTTGGCTGACGAAGTCCATGCAGTCACCGCCCCATGCGGTGAAGTCGCCATACTCGGCGAGGTTGTAGTCATTCCAGTGCTGGAAGGCATATTCGAGTTGTCGGTCGACCGCGGTGAGCACCTTATAGCTGTAGGTCGGTGCGGTACCGAGCACCGGCACGATCCGGCCGGCGACGGAGATGACCACCGGCACGGTCTCGGCCGTGTAATCGGCGGAGTGCGGAACCACGACGTCTACCCGCGACGAACCGACGGGGATGATCGCGGCGGCGGCTTCGCCACCGAACATGACTTTATCGACGGCGCCCAGCTGCGCGCCCTCGATGCTGATTGTTTCCCCGCCCGTGAGGGAACCTTCGGCGACCGAGAGTTTCTCCACGACCGGTGCGAAGACGACCGCCGCCGCGACCACCGCGTCTGTGACCGGCGAAACGCGCCCCGCGCACCCCGATAAGACCACAAGGGCGACACACAGCGCGGCGGCGGCCACCGGCTGGGTAACGAAGATCACGCTTATTACGCTACATGATCTGTTTATTCCGGACTAGTCGTCTCACTCGCTTCGCAGCGGGTTCATGGCCAATTGAGGCCAAAGGTACTCCCAGGGGAGTACGGAGGGGGTTTGCCAGCGGTGTCGGCGTGGGTGTAACTTTGCACTCTACGCAAAGTTTTTATGCCGCCGCCGGTTTTGCGATGAGCGGTGGCTCTTTTTTTGCACTCGATCAGACCGAAGAGGATCAATGTCACGCGTCGAATCCAAGGGTAAGCAGCAAGCGCAGGCGATAGCCGACGCTGGCGGGGTGATGACCCATCGCCAAATCATGTTCGTCATCTTCGGGCTGATGGCGGGAATGTTTCTCTCCGCCCTCGACCAGACGATCGTCGGCACGTCGATGCGCACCATCGCCGACGACCTCCACGGCCTCAGCCTGCAGGCGTGGGTGACGACCGCCTATCTCATCACCTCGACCATCGCGACCCCGATCTACGGCAAGCTCAGCGACATCTTCGGTCGCCGACCGCTGTTTATCATCGCGATCGTGATCTTCCTCGTCGGCTCTGTCGCCGCGGGCTTTGCGAATTCGATGTACATGCTCGCGGTGTTCCGCGCCTTGCAGGGCCTCGGTGCCGGTGGGCTCATGGCCCTTCCGCTGGCGATCATGGGCGACATACTCGCGCCCCGCGAGCGCGCGAAGTACCAGGGTTACTTCCTCGCCGTCTTCGGTATCTCGAGCGTTATTGGCCCACTCATCGGCGGCCTGCTCGCCGGAACTCCGGAAATTCTGTTCATCACCGGCTGGCGCTGGGTCTTCCTCATCAACCTCCCCATCGGGGCCGTCGCCCTCGCGATCGTCCTGCGGTTCCTGCATATTCCACACACCCCGCGCAAGGTTCGCATCGACTGGTGGGGGGCTGCCACCGTGGTGATTGCGCTGGTGCCGCTGCTGCTTGTTGCCGAGAAGGGCAGGGAGTGGGGCTGGGATTCCATCAGCGCGATCCTCTGCTATGTGGTCGGTGGCCTCGGTATCGCTGCATTCATCCTGAGCGAAAAGCTGATGGGCGACGATGCGCTCATCCCGCTTAAAATGTTCAAGAACCGCACGTTCTCGGTCGCGACCGTGCTGGGTGTGCTCGTCGGTTTCGGCATGTTCGGCGCGATGATGACGATCCCGCTCTACCTCCAGCTCGTGAAGGGCTCGAGCCCCACCCTGAGCGGCCTGCAAATGCTGCCGATGATTCTCGGGCTGATGATCTCGTCGATCGTGAGCGGTCAGATCATCGCCCGCACCGGGAAATACAAGATCTTCCCCACCATCGGTACGGCGTTCATGGCGACCGGTTTTCTCTGGATGACCTTCCTGACCGCCGACAAACCGGTCTGGTACATCATGGTCGGGATGCTGTTCATCGGCCTCGGGCTCGGGCAGTTGATGCAGACGCTCACGATTGCCAGTCAGAACTCGGTGGGGCCTCGCGACATCGGGGTGGCGACGAGCTCGTCGACCTTCTTCCGCCAAATCGGAGGGACGCTGGGTGTGGCCGTGCTCTTCTCGGTGCTGTTCACCCGCATACCGATCACCATCGCGGCTGCGTTCACCGAAAAGTCGAATCTTGCCGACCTTCAGGGCGCCCTCACCGACCCCACGGTGCTGGCAGATCCGAAGAACAAGCAAATTCTCGAACTGCTCCAGTCTTCTCAGTCCGGTGGCGGCACCAGCCTGACCACCTCGCTCGACGGTGACACGTCGTTCCTGAACGGCTCAGACCCGCGGCTGTCTGCCCCGTTCCTTGAGGGCTTCTCGAACGCGACGGTGACCGTCTACTGGGTGGCACTTGCCGTCGTCGCCGTGGCGTTTGTGCTCAGCTTCTTCCTGAAGGCGGCGCCGCTGCGCGCGAAGTCTGCCCTCCAGGAGAACGCCGATAACGACGCGGCGGTGCTCGCCCAGAATGCGGCATCGGCCACCGGCGCCCTCGTCGCCCCGGACGCCGATGGCCGGGCCGCCCACCACGCCGATCCCGACTCTGCCCCGGTCGGCACCCCGCCCGCAGCCACGAGTTCTTCCCGAAAAGAGTAGCGGCCGCGCATCCGTAAAAAGCGCCTCACCAGCATTTTTGGTGAGGCGCTCTTTCGTGTGTTGACGGCGGGTGAAGAACGTACATACGATGAACCAATTTAATGAGAGCGCTCCCATGCTCGACTGTGGGAGCGCTCTCATAAATCACCCCCATCCAACGCACACAAAGGAGTGACCGTGAGACTGAAATCTCGCACCGGGGCAATCGCCATCGTCGGCGCCGCCTCCCTCGCCCTCGTCATGACCGGATGCGCCGCATCCGGTAGTGGCTCAGGAAACGAGAAAATCACGCTTAGCGTCACGACGTTCGGCACCATGGGCCTCGACGGTCTCTACTCGCAATACGAGAAGGCAAACCCGAACATCACGATCAAGGCCACCAACATCGACACCGGTGGCAACGCACTAACCGACTGGAAGACCAAGCAGGCGGCTGGCAACGGCCTTCCCGACGTTCAGGCGGTCGAAGAGGGCTGGCTCGGTCAGGTGATGGGAGTCTCCAGCTCCTTCACCGACCTGCGCGACTTCGGCGCCGCCGCCATCAAGGATCGCTGGGTGGGCTGGAAGCTCGGCCAGGCTACTGATCCGAAGGGTCGCATCATCGGCTACGGCACGGACATCGGCCCGGAAGGGCTCTGCTACAACAGCGCTCTCTTCGCCGCAGCCGGACTGAAGAGCGACCGGGAGAGCGTTGCAGCTCTGTTCGGTGGCAAGAACGCGACCTGGGATGACTTCTTCAAGGTCGGCCAGCAGTACCACGCCGCCACCGGCAAGGCCTTCTACGACCAGAGCGGTTTCGTGTGGAACGCCATGGTCAACCAGCAGAAGGAGGGCTACTACACCAAAGACGGCAAACTCAACGTCGACGGCAACAAAGACCTCCAGTCACTCTGGGGCAAGCTCGCCAATGGCGCGGCCGCCGGCCTCTCCTCGCACCAGAACCAGTGGGACTGGGGCGGCGGCAAGGCGTTCACGGATGGCTCCTTCGCCGTCTTCGTGTGCCCGGGCTGGATGCTGGGAGTCGTCAAGGGTCAAGTCACCGCCGCGGGCGGATCCTCCGCCACCGGGTGGGACTTCGCTGACGTCTTCCCCGGCGGCGCGGCCAACTGGGGCGGTTCGTTCCTGACGGTTCCGACCACATCGAAGCACCCGAAGGAGGCGGCGGCCCTCGCCGCCTGGCTGACGGATGCTCCGCAGGAAGCAGCGACCTTCCAGGCCGCCGGCGCATTCCCGAGCGTCGCGGCGGCCCAGACCGATCCCGCTGTGACCGGTCAGAGCGACCTGACGAAGTTCTTCAATAACGCACCGGTGGGCACCATCCTCGCCTCTCGTGCGCAGAACGTCGTCGCCCAGTTCAAG
>JANXTJ010000100.1 GCA_025352485.1 Salinibacterium sp. | reverse complement strand
GTACGCGACAGGAGCCAACGCGCACCTGATGCGAATGCATTGCACGCGAATGCATTGAAACGGGGCAAACCACGCGCGAAAGGATGGCTGAGCTTGTAGGAACCGTCGTCACCACCGCATGATAGCGCGGTCCACCGGGGTTTTCCGAGCACGCAGGCTTTCTCGATACCCACGCGCTGTCATGCATACGCTGACGCAACACCTTCCGTGGGTTCGGCGATCGGTCGCGCCGTTACTCATCGAGCTTGTGCTCTTGACGGTCTTCTGCGCGCCGCGCGCCGCGTCCGCGCAGCCTGCTGCCAAACAATCGACAGCATCCGCGCGTGTTCGCAGCACCGTGCTGTTACGCGCGCCAGCTGCAGCAACACAGGACAAGGCATCGGCCGCGACCGCCGCAAAGACCAGCCCAAGCGGATCCAAGGCCCCGCCCCCGCCTGGCGACACGACGAAGAACAAACCGGCCATAGCCACCGCAGAGCCGACAAGCACGACGACCCTGGGCATCCGGCGGCTGCGGGCCCAGACGAAAGTGACCAACAGCAACGGCGCCATGTATTCGATGAGGATCGCGGTGCTCACCGGGATGCGCTGAAGCGCCGCGAAATAGACGAGTTGTGTACCCGAGACCCCCACGGATGCCATCAGCAGGATGCGCCAACGGGCGCGCCACAGCGACGACCACCGCCCACGCAGGGCGACCAGTGCGAACGGTACCAGCACCAAGCCGCCGACGAGCGCGCGAAACGTGACGGCGGCCGCCGGGCTCCAGCCGGCAACGAGCAGCGGCTTGATAAACGCGCCAGACATGCCGAAGCTGGCCGCCGCGAGGACTGCCACCAGGAGGCCCGTGGTCGTACGATTCATTCTTGCTCTCCCAGGGCTAACGAGCTGACAGTCCTGACGGTAGCCTTATCGGGAATAAGGAGTCAAATTGCTTTTTGCCCCTGACACGATCGACACCCTTGCCTTCACCGTCGACCTCGTCAATACCGCGCCCGACGCGTCACGCAGTGGCCTCGATGAGCTCGCCACCCCCGCCCAATTGACCGCGCTGCTGACCCAACACAGCTACTCCGGGCGATTTGACCGCGACGAGGCAGAACTTGCCGACGTGCTCGATACCCGTGCGCGGCTGCGTCAGACCTGGAATCTCGACGTCAGATCGCTAGTCAATGCCACGAATGCGATGCTCCGCGAGGGCAATGCGCTGCCCTTCCTCGTGAAACACGACGCGTTTGACTGGCATCTACACGCCACCGGGCCGGATGCCCCCCTCGCGGAACGGATGCGCGTCGAGGTGGCCCTCGCCCTGGCCGACGTCGTGCGCAGCGGTTCGACCGATCGTCTCAGGGTGTGCGCGGCCGGCGATTGCAAAGGCGTGCTGGCCGACTTCTCGCGTAATGGCTCAAAACGCTTCTGCAGCGTGCGCTGCGGCAACCGGATGAACCAGCTCGCGTTTCGGGAGCGCCAAAACTCCGAGTCGTGACGCCTACGAAGTCTCAGCGGGCGACCAGCTCCGGCGCCTGCGAGAGCAGCGCGTGCCCCCACTGGTCCTGCAGCAAACGCTCGAGGGTTGCACCCAGGGCATAGAGCCGGGCATCCTCGCGGATCGGTGCCATGATCTGGAAACCCACCGGCAAGCCGTCCTCGGGAGCAAGCCCCATGGGCAGGCCCATGCCGGGCACGCCCGCGAGGTTCGCCGGAATCGTCGTCACATCGTTGAGATACATCGCCAGCGGGTCGGCAATCTTCTCCCCGAATTTGAAGGCGGTGGTCGGTGCACTCGGCGAAACCAGAACGTCGGCCTTCTCGAAGGCGGCGTCGAAATCCTGCTGGATGAGCGTGCGAACTTTCTGCGCACTGCCGTAATAGGCGTCGTAATACCCCGCCGATAGCGCGTAGGTGCCCAAAATGATGCGGCGTTTCACCTCGGGGCCGAAGCCCAGCTCGCGCGTCGCGGCCATGACATCCTCGACCGTGCCTGACACCTTGGCACGCAGACCGAAACGCACCGAATCGAACTTCGCGAGATTGCTGGATGCCTCGGCAGGCAGAATCACGTAGTAGGCAGCAACCGCGTACTCGAAGTGTGGCGCGCTCACCTCCACGATCTCGGCGCCGGCCTTCTCGAGAAGCGACAGCGCCTCGTGGAAGCGCTGCGAGACGCCGGCCTGGAAGCCGGGGCTGTCGAGCTCTTTGATGACGCCGACCCGCAACCCCTTCAGGGATTCGACTGCGGCGCCCTGACGCGCAGCGGCGGCAAACGACGGCCACACATCTTTCAGCGACGTGGAGTCTCTGGGATCGTGCCCACCGATCACATCGTGCAGAAGGGCGGCATCGAGCACGGTGCGCGCGACCGGTCCGACCTGATCGAGCGAGGACGCCAGCGCGATCGCGCCATAGCGCGACACCCCACCGTAGGTGGGCTTCACACCGACAGAGCCAGTGACGGCAGCCGGTTGGCGGATCGAGCCACCGGTGTCTGAGCCCAACGCGAGCGGGGCTTCGAAGGCCGCCACCGCCGCGGCCGAGCCGCCGCCGGAGCCGCCAGGGATGCGAGTCAAGTCCCAAGGGTTCTTCGTCGGGCCGTAGGCGGAGTGCTCGGTAGATGACCCCATGGCGAACTCATCCATGTTGGTCTTGCCCAGCAGAACTAGGCCTGCCGAACGCAACAGCGCTACCGGGGTGGCGTCGTAGGGCGGCACCCACCCTTCGAGAATTTTGGAGCCGGCGGTAGAGGGCATCCCGATGGTGCACAGCACGTCTTTGATGGCAATCGGCACCCCCGCCAGTTCGCCGAGCATCTCACCGCTGCCGTTGCGAATTTCGGCGCGACGCTCGTCGACGCGGGCCGCCGCATCCAGGGCATGGGCGTTCACGTGCAGGAAGGCGTGCAGATCGCCATCGACGGCGGCAATGCGCTGAAGATGTGCCCGAGTGGCTTCCACCGAGGAGACATCGCCGGAAGCGAGTTTGGCGCCCAACTCGGCTGCGGTCAGGTGAATGAGGTCGGTCATGCGTGGCTCCGTGCCTGGTCGGTCATGCCTGGGCTGCGGCCGCTCACTGCTCTTCTCCCAGAATCGCGCTCACCTTGAAACGGCTTCCATCGTGTTCGGGGGCGCCGGCTAGTGCTTGCTCTGTCGTGAGGGTCGGGCCCGCGACATCCGGCCGGAAGACGTTGACTAACCGGATGGGGTGACTGGTCGCAATGACATCGGGCGTCGCCACCTCACTGACCTTGGCGACCGAATCGATGATGACCCCCAGTTCGCCGGTGAGGGTTTGAATCTCTTCCGGCGTCAGGGCAATGCGGGCGAGATTCGCAAGATGGGCGACAACGTCGGCCGTGATCGCCTCGTGAGCTGCGGGGGTTTCGGGCATGGGGCAATTCTATTCGGGCGGCCATCGGCCGGAGCGCCGGGCGGCGCGGCTGGCTGGCGGCTGGCGGCTGGCGGCTGGCGGCTGGCGGCTGATTGTCCGGGGTCCAGCGGCTGCGCGGGGCTGGTCAGGGCGAAGGCCGAGAAACTTTTCGCCTTCGCCCCTGTAGAGGACACAACCCCGCGCCGTGGGTACGTCACGGCCGTTCCACGTCTCTTCGCTTGCGCGTCGCCAAAATCTAGCTAACACCGCGCATCGCGTGTACGCCTACCCCAACCCGGGGCACACGCTCGGCAGGCGACTCAGCGGCCGTGTGCTGGCGTGACGAATTGGCCCTTATCGATCCCGATCAGGGCGAGGTTGCGCATTGACTCGGTTCCCGCGCCGAAGTATTGGTTATGGCCGATGGAAGGCAGCAACGCTAGATCGGTGAGGATGTCCCGCCCACCATCGACGGCCATCGACCTCGCGCCGTAGCCTGCCGAACCGGGGTCGCTGCCGAAATAGGAGCTGTGTGGAATCGGATCCCACGCCGCCGCGCCCACCCAGACGTGTCCTGCGGTCACGTGCAGCGCGCTGACCGACTTCGCGGGGCTGCCCGGCGAGCCGACCAGAGCCAGCGCATCCACCCGAATGGAGTAGTCGGTCAGTGCCATCAGCGCCGCGGTCGAGCCGTAGGAGTGGCCAATGATGGTGGTGTACGGCAGGTTACCGGTACGGATCGACTGGAGGCCCTCGATCGCCTGGGCTAGCGAATCGCGGCCCTGTTCGGCATTCTCGATTCCGCCCACGTTGGTGAGATTGGGGGTGTGGTAGCCGATCCAGGCGACCGTTGCGACTCGCGGTGCGGCATCCGGCTCGAAGATCGCTAGCCAGGACCGCTGCTCGTCATAGAGGGTGGCCGCCGCATCCGCCCAATCGCCCATCTGGTTCTCGATCGTGAAAAACATACCGGGCACGAGATAGCTCACATAACGCGCGGTATTGAGGTCGCCGACGACGATCGCCGCCTTACCCTGACCCGTGACGTCGAGGGTCATGAGGGTGCGGCGCGGAATTGCCGACGCGCTGCCCAGCGCATCCGAGATCGAATGCAGCATTCGAAGCTGGTCTTTCGCGTTTTCGATGACCGTTCGCCCAGACTGCCCGGCGATGGTGGCCTGAAGCTGCTCGGTACTGGTTTCGAGCAGCGCGCGGTTTGCCCGATCCCTGATCCGATACGGGATGCCGTCGAGGTTGCCCACCATGGTGGGGCTGGCCGAGCTCAACGCGGTTCGCATCGACAGGTCAAGGCTCGACCACCATGACGTGACCTGGCTGGGAGCCGGGGGGTTGGCCATCAGTTGCGCGACCAGGTCGGTGTGCAGGTGCAGGTAGCCGCCGACGTTCTGGGCCGGCTGCAGCGACAGCTGCTGAAGCAGAAGCGTGCCCTGCACCAGTTTGCTCGGGTCGCTGACCGGACCGACAAACGGCACGGGTGGCGCGTCCGGAACGGGCAAAACGGCAGACAGGATGTCGGATGCTTCCGGGCGCGCATCGAGCAGTGCGACCGCGCTGTCGTTGCGGAGAATTTCGTGAACGCCAAACGCCTCGGAGACGGGTCCCAGCGCCGCCGAGGTTGTCAGAACAGCTGCCACGAACAGCAATTCGGGTGGTTCTCCTTGCCCGCGCGGCCCGCCAACAGCCCAGTCCGTTCCCTCGCCACGCACCATCATTGTAGGGGATCAATGTCCCCCATTGAGAGCGGTTTGGCGTCGTTGGCCAGATTTGGAGAAGAAATTTCACATCGCCGGGATTCCGGGCTAAACCCGGGGGAAGGACACCTTTTCGCCGATCGCCCTGGCGCCGTCGGGGGACATTCATTTGCGGGCGCCGGCGCCGGGCTCCATGTGGACGCCCACGCCATCTATTTGCCGGCGGGCCGCGCCAGGTTCTGTGCGCCCCGCGCCGCGCTCTTTGCGCCCCTCGCCACGTTCTGTGCCGGTACGCGCGCCACGCTGAGGGGCTAACTAGGCGAGCGCCGACGGGCCGCCCTCAAGCAGGCGCGTGAACTCTTCGGCATCGATGATTCGCACGCCCAACTCCTCCGCCTTGCCCAACTTCGAGCCCGCGCCGGGGCCGGCCGCCACGTAATCCGTCTTCTTCGAGACGCTGGATGCCGCCTTCCCGCCTGCTGCCACAATCGCTTCGAGCGCGCCCTCGCGAGTGAACCCGTCAAGGCTGCCGGTCGCGACCACGGTGATCCCTGCCAGCGGGCCGTCGTTGGCCGCGGCCGCTCCGGGGCCGGGGTGACCCGGCGTCGTCAACTGCACGCTGGCATCCGCCCAGCGTTGAATGATTTCGCGGTGCCAGTCGACCTCGAACCAGTCGATGAGCGCATCGGCAATGATGCCGCCGACCCCATCAACGGCGGCGAGCTGCTCGCGCGAGGCCGTCCGGATCGCACCGAGCGAGCCGAAGTAACCGGCCAGCGCCCGCGCGGCGACCGGGCCCACGTGACGGATGCTCAGCGACACCACGATGCGCCAGAGCTCTTTGGTCTTGGCGATCTCGAGCTCGGAAAGCAGCTTGAGCGCGGCACTGGAGACGATGCGATCGGCATCGCCGTCGAATGCCGCACCCTCCTCGAACGCCGGATCGGTGTTCTTGCGTTGGCGCTGAAACGGGGTTTCGGTCTTCACCCGCATCGTCACCCCGTCGCGCGTAGTGATCTCGCGGCCGGTCTCATCGTCGGCCACCTGCTTCGGTAGCCCGGTCTCCCGGTCGCGAACGACCACCTCGATCGGGAAAATCTGCTCCAGGGTGAGCGCAAACAGGCCCGCCTCGGTCTCCAGCGGTGGCATCGACGGGAACAGCGGCTGGGTGAGCGCGGCGGCACCGACCTCACCGAGGCCTTCGACATCGAGCGAACCGCGACTGCCGACGTGCTCCACGCGCCCGCGCACTTGCGCGGGGCAACTGCGCGAGTTGGGGCAGCGCAGATCGATGTCGCCCTCCTTCGCGGGCGCCAACGGGGTTCCGCATTCGGGGCACACCAGCGGCATCACAAACTCACGCTCAGAGCCATCCCGCAGTTCCACCACCGGGCCGAGCACCTCGGGAATCACGTCCCCCGCTTTGCGCAACACCACCGTGTCGCCGATGAGCACCCCTTTGGCCTTCACGACGTCTTGGTTATGCAGCGTGGCCTGGCGCACCACAGAACCGGCCACCCTGGCGGGCTCCATCACCGCGAACGGAGTTGCCCGCCCGGTGCGGCCCACCGAGACCACGATGTCGAGCAGCTTGGTGTTCACCTGCTCCGGCGGGTACTTGTAGGCGATGGCCCAGCGTGGGGCACGCGAGGTCGCGCCGAGCTCCTCGTGCAGATAGAGCTCATCGACCTTCACGACAATGCCGTCGATTTCGTGTTCGACGCTGTCGCGGTGTTCGCCGTAAAACTCGATGAACTCCACGGCCTTGGCTGCGGAACGTGTCACCCGGTAGTGCGTGCTGATGGGTAATCCCCAGCTGGCGAGCAACGAGTAGGTTTCGCTCTGTGACGCCACGGGGGGCTCTGCCCATGCACCGATGCCGTGCACGAGCATCCGAAGCCGGCTCAGCCGCCGATGCATGAGGTCAAGCCCCGACTCGCTCTTACCCTCGGCCTTCTGACGCAGACTGCCGGAGGCCGCGTTGCGCGGGTTCGCGAACACCCGCTCGCCGGCCGCAGCCTGCTCGGCGTTGAGGGCGCGGAAAGATTCCACCGGGAAAAAAATCTCGCCGCGAACCTCGACGATTGGCGGATGCCCGTCGCCCAGCAGCCGCGCCGGGATCCCGCTGATCAGCCGCACGTTCTCGGTCACGTCTTCACCGACGACCCCGTCGCCGCGAGTTGCCGCACTGACGAGTCTGCCCTGCTCGTAGCGCAGGTTGATGGCCAGCCCGTCAATCTTCAGCTCGCACAGGTAATCGATGCGCCGACCGGAGTCGCGCTCCACCCTGGCGGCCCATGCCGTGAACTCATCGAGGGAGAAAACGTTGTCGAGCGACAGCATGCGTTCGGCGTGCCGCACCGGGTCAAAGAGTGCTGCCGCCTTCCCGCCGACGCTCTGAGTGGGGCTGTCGTGGCCCTGCAGCTGCGGGAACATTCGCTCGAGCTCATCGAGCCGGCGCATCATCGTGTCGTACTCGAGGTCGCTGACCAGTTCCGCGTCACGCGCGTAATAGGCGTCGCGCAGTTCGAGGATGCGCGTGGTCAGCTCATGAACTTCGCCCTGTGCCGCGGTGAGCTGCGGGTCGGCATGCTGGGCAATCTCGTTCTCGGCCACCGGCCCAGTTTAGTTTCGACAACCGACGCCCGCGGGGGCTTGACCCGGGAGCCGACGCTGTCAACGCACGGCGCGGCTAGCCGGTTTCGGAAACGGCGCTCACCGTGCGGTCGATGGTGCACTGACCCAGCACCCGCGAGCCGACGTACAGCACAGCGGTCTGTCCGGGCGAGACACCGATGATCGGTTCGTTCGGCACGATGATCAGCTCGTCTCGGGATGACGCCGGGCCGGACTGCGCTGTGCCCAGCCACGCCATTGCCGGCACCGGGTCGGCGTGCGCGCGAACCTGCACCTCACAGGGGAACGGCGTCCGCGCATCCAGCGGTGGAAGGCCTGTCCAGCTGAACGTGGCACCAGCAAGTTCCTTGAGCGCGAGTGCTTCTCTGGGGCCGACCACCACCTCGTTCGTTTTCGGACGGATTTCGAGGACGAAGCGCGGGTTGCCGTCATCCGTCGGGAAGCCGACATTGATGCCCTTGCGCTGCCCGATCGTGAACGCGAGCGCGCCCTCGTGCGTGCCCAAGTGGGCGCCCGACCGGTCGAGAATCGCGCCCTGCTCCGCACCCACCCGGTCGGCGAGCCAGCCGCGAGTGTTGCCATCCGGGATGAAACAGATGTCGTGCGAGTCGGGTTTGGATGCCACGCTGAAGCCGCGCTCTTCCGCCTCCGCGCGCACCTCCGCCTTCGAGGATGTGGCGCCGAGCGGGAACATGCTGTGCGCAAGTTGCTGAGGCGTGAGCACACCCAACACGTAGGACTGATCTTTGGCCCAGTCCGCTGCGCGGTGCAACTCACGGTTGCCCTGCTCATCGAACCGGATGCTGGCGTAGTGCCCGGTCGCCACGGCATCGAAACCCAGCGCGAGCGCCTTCTCCAGCAGTGCCGCGAACTTGATGCGCTCATTGCAGCGCATGCAGGGGTTAGGGGTGCGTCCTGCGGCGTACTCGGCGATGAAGTCGTCGACGACGTCTTCCTTGAAGCGGGCGGAGAAGTCCCAGACGTAGTACGGGATGCCGATGATGTTGGCCGCGCGCTGGGCATCCATCGAATCCTCGATGGTGCAGCATCCACGGGCGCCCGTGCGCAACGTTCCGGGCGAGCGGCTCAGCGCGAGGTGCACGCCGACCACCTCGTGGCCGGCATCCACGGCGCGCGCCGCTGCCACCGCCGAGTCAACGCCCCCACTCATCGCCGCCAACACCTTCATACTGACGATTGTCTCATTGGATGCCCCTGGGTGCCCCCTCCGCCGGGCTGCAGCCCCGGCCGGTGGCGCCGTCAGTGGCGCCGTCGGTGGCTGGGCGGTCACCCGCCGGCCGCCCGCGGTCATCCCGCCGCTCGCCCGCCGTCCTCCTCCGACCGCCCGCCGCCTCCCCCCAATCTCCCCAAAACGCAGGAGAATTCGTGTCCAGACGGCGTTAGGGACGCGGCAGCGCGGTATTTGGGCGAATGTCCTGCGTTTTCATTGATGCAGGATGCGGGATGCCGGATGCCGGATGCCGCAGCCCGCGCTCCACTCGGGTAGCTCGGGCCGGTCAGCGACCGAACGTGGTCAGCCGGTCCGCATAGCCGGCGGAACGGGCCCGCTCGACGGCTTCGGGAAGTGCGGCCACGAACGCATCGACCTCTGCCTCGGTGGTGCCGTGGCCGAGGGTCATGCGAAGCGCACCGCGAGCATCCGCGTCGCTGAGCCCCATCGCCAGCAGTACGTGTGAGGCCTCGGGCACCCCGGCCTGGCAGGCGGATCCCGTCGACACGCTGAAGCCCGCAGCATCCAGGAGAAATAGCAGAGAGTCGCCCTCGCAGCCCGGGAACGTGAAGTGCGCGTTTCCCGGCAATCGGTCGACGGGGTCACCGCGAAGAACCGCGGAGGGCACGGCCGCCCCTACGCCAGCGACGAGCCGGTCGCGAAGGGCGAGCAGGGCGTTGGCGGGTTCCGGAGTGGCGGCGGCGGAAGCGGCGCCGTGGAGCGCGGGAGCAGCCGCGGCCGCGGCCACCAGCGATGCGGCGGCGCCGAACGCGACCGCTCCTGCGGCATCCTGCGTGCCGGAGCGGGCGCGCTGCTGATTGCCACCGTGGATGAGCGGCGTGACAGTCGCCGAGCGGGCAATGACCAGCGCGCCGACGCCGACCGGCCCGCCGATCTTGTGTGCGGAAATGCTCAGTGCAGCCAGACCCGAGGCGTGAAAATCGAACGGAAGGTACCCGTAAGCCGACACTGCATCGCAGTGCACCGGCACACCACTCACCGCGGCGAGGGCGACGATCTCGGCGATCGGCTGGATGGTGCCCACCTCATTGTTCGCCCAGAGCACAGTGACGAGGGCGACGTCATCCGACAGCGCGGCCGCGAGGTAATTGACGTCGATGCGGCCGAACGCGTCGACGGGTACCCAGTCGATGATGGCGCCCTCGTGCGTTTCGAGCCACTGAAGGCTGTCGATGGTGGCGTGGTGCTCGGCGCGGGTGGCGAGAATGCGCGGGCGCGGCAAAGCGGGCGCAGGCAGGGCGGGCGCAAGCACACGGGAGGAAGCCAGCGGAGCACCGACGGCCACACTGTTGCGCGCCCAGAACAGTCCCTTGACCGCGAGATTGATGGCCTCCGTTCCCCCCGAGGTGAAGGTCACCTCGACCGAGTCTGCCTCGACCGAGAGCGCGACCTGCTCGCGGGCTTCCTCCAGCATCCGTTTCGCCTGCTGGCCCTGTGAATGAATCGACGAGGGGTTGCCGACCACCGAAAGAGCGGCGGTGTAGACGGCGATGACGGCGGGCAGCATGGGCGTGGTCGCCGCATGGTCAAGGTAGATCGCCACAGTCATTACTCTAGGACGATGCCCGATGCCCTTGCCGACCTAGGCGTGACACTCACGCCGCAGGGGGGCCAGTTGCGGGTCTGGTCTGCCAACGCGACGAGCATGGAACTCTGCCTTTTCGACGCGAAAGATCCCAACTGGGTGACCGCGACCGTGCCCATGAAGCGGGATGCCGCGGCGGTCTGGTCGGTGATCTCCACGCTTCTGACGCCGGGGGTGAGGTACTCGGTCCGCGCTAATGGCGCGGCCGCCCCCGGCAATGCTTTCGACCCGGCGCTACACCTCATTGACCCGTATGCGCGCGGGTTGGCACGCACCGAGAGTGGCGATTGGCGCGGCTACGTGCAGGAGCCAGACACCTTCGATTGGGGTCGCTCGAAGAAGCCGCGCGTCGGGCTGGACCACACCGTGCTCTACGAGGTGCACGCGAAGGGCATATCCAAGCTCAACCCGGACGTGCCCGAAGAGCTGCGCGGCACCTATGCCGGCCTTGCCAACGAGTCGACGATCGCCTACCTTCTCGACCTCGGCGTCACGAGCGTTGAGCTCCTTCCGGTGCAGCAATTCGTCAGCGAACAACGTCTCATCAAACAGGGCCTGATCAACTACTGGGGCTACAACACCCTCAACTTCTTCACGCCCCATGCCGGATACGCCTCAAAAGCCGCCCAATTCGGGGGCACAGGGGCCGTGCTGCGGGAGTTCAAGGGCATGGTCAAACTTCTGCACGAGGCGGGTATCGAGGTGATCCTCGACGTCGTCTACAACCACACCGCCGAGGAAGGCATCGACGGGCCGACGACTTCGCTTCGCGGCATCGACAACGCCAACTATTACCGCCAGCAGGCCGATGGTCAGTATGTCGACGTGACCGGATGCGGCAACTCGCTCAATACTTCGACTCCGGCGGCACTGCGGCTGGTCCTCGATTCGCTGCGCTACTGGGCGAACGATTTGCAGGTTGACGGCTTCCGGTTTGACCTCGCCGTGACGCTGGGGCGCGACTCCGCGAACATATTCCAGGCGGAGCATCCTTTACTCCTCGCCATCAAAGACGACCCGCTGCTCAGCGACGTCAAGATCATCGCCGAACCCTGGGACGTGGGGATGGGCGGCTGGCAAGTTGGCAACTTCCCAGGTGCAGGGTCGACCCGCGGCTGGTCGGAGTGGAACGACGGCTACCGCGACCGGATGCGCGACTTCTGGCTTACCGACATCGGCGCGACGCGAGCGAGTGGATCCGCCCCCAACGGGATCGGGTCTCTGGCCCGACGGCTTGCGGGCTCAGCACATGTGTTTTCGCAGGACCGGGGGCCGCTGGCATCCGTCAATTTCATTACAGCCCACGATGGCTTCACGATGGCCGATCTCACCGCCTACATCCAGAAGCACAATGTCGGCAACGGAGAGAACAATAGGGACGGCACCGACAATAACCACTCCTTCAACCATGGGGTGGAGGGGCCGACCGACGACGCCGTCATCGTCGAGACGCGTCGCAAGGCCATGCGCAACCTGCTCGGCACTCTGCTGCTCTCGGCCGGCATCCCGATGCTGACCGCCGGCGATGAGTTCGGTCGCAGCCAGCGCGGGAACAACAACGCCTATAACCAAGATGGCGAGTTGACCTGGTTGCCATGGCAGCGCGACGAGTGGCAGGACGACCTGTTGACGGTCGCGCGGCAGCTCATCCAGTTTCGTCGGGACAACCCCGCGCTGCGCCCGGTGCGCTACGGGCTCGCCGGCGAGACGGTGCCCTCTGCGACGCAGATGGACTGGTACAACGCTGAGGGGATCTCGATGTCTGAGGTGGACTGGGATTCCCCCGCCGAGCGCACGCTGCAGTATTTGGCGGCCTCGACACCGGAATTCGAGGATTTCAACCGGATCCTGCTGATCGTGCACGGGCTCGAGGATGACGTCAGCGTCACCCTGCCCACCCACGACGGGGTCACCGGCTACACCCTGCTCTGGGATTCCGCCGATGACAACGGCACCCCAGCGCTTGCCGAGCGCGCGCCCGGCAGCACGCTGACGGTCGCCGGGACATCCATGCAGCTGTTCCGCGCGCACTAGGGCCTACCGCGGGCGCTCGGCGCGGCCGCGCGTGCTCCGCGCGGCTCCCCTGATCCGCTCCGCCCGGCTCGCCCCCGCTCCGCCCCTGTGCCACCATGTGAGGGTGACGAATGCACCGGGTACCCCCGCGACGGCGGCATTGGCGGCAGCCGGCATCCCGTTCGTGCCGCACAGCTACGACCACGATCCCGGTCACTCGAGCTTCGGCCTCGAGGCCGCCGAGGTGCTGAGGGTGGATCCCGGGCAGGTGTTCAAGACGCTCGTCGCCGAGGTCGATGGTGGGCTTGCGGTCGCGATCGTGCCGGTGAACGGTCGACTCGACCTGAAGGCGTTCGCCGCCGCGTTGGGCGCTAGGAAGGCGGAGCTGGCTGACCCAAAACTGGCCGAACGCCGCACCGGCTACGTCGTCGGCGGTATCAGCCCGATCGGTCAGAAGCTAGCGCACCCGACCGTTTTGGATGAGACTGCCGAACTTTACGACACCGTTTACGTCAGCGGCGGCCGACGTGGTTTCGACATCGAGCTGGCGCCCGCAGACCTGGTTCGAGTGACTTCCGCCGTGGTAGCCGCGATCCGGCGAGATTAGCGCACGCACAGGCCCTGAGGGCGCAACGGCGCCGGCTGCCAGCGCCGCACGACCATACCAAAATCTGCTATCCGGCGACGGCCACCAGCCCCAGCTCGGCGGGCGAGGCGAGCAGTGGATGGCTCGGCACCACCCGCACGGTGTAACCAAAACTTCCGGCACGCGCCAGCGGCACGGTACCCGCGAATACGGCGGGTGCGCCCTCCGCGCGCTCGGCAAGCACCAGCGGCTGGTGTTGCACATCCGCCAAAATGTCCCCATCGCGAGCGCGCCCGTAGACGACCTCGACCGCCAGGTCATCCGGCAGGAGCCCGTCGATGTCGACGGTCGCGCGCAGGT
Organism: Salinibacterium sp.; assembly: GCA_025352485.1. GTDB lineage: Bacteria > Actinomycetota > Actinomycetes > Actinomycetales > Microbacteriaceae > Rhodoglobus. The sequence continues at coordinate 8,314 of JANXTJ010000100.1, read as the reverse complement.
GCAACTCATCGCCGACCTGCGGCACCGCATCCACTCCCCCCGACTCCACGTGAGTGACATGCACCTTCGGCCAGGCCGCGGTCACCCGCTCCTTCCAGGCGGCGAGGCTACGCGCCGGCTGGAAGGAGCCGGCACTGATCGCCTTCTCGGCGGCGGCGGCGGGCAGGTACAGCCGCTGAACGTATTCGGTGACCATACGGTCGGCCGACAGCGCGGGTGAGAGCGTTGTGAGGGTGTGGCGGATCGAACGCACCCATCGGGTCGGAATCCCCGCCGAGTCACGGTCGTAAAACCGCGGCGCGATCTGGTGCTCGATGAGGTCGTACATGCTGTTGGCCTCGAGGGTGTCGCGCTCCGCCGAGTCACCTGCGGTGTTGGCAGAGGGAATCGACCAGCCGTTCTCCTCGTCGGCGAACTCGGCCCACCAGCCGTCGAGGATCGAGAGGTTCAGCGAGCCGTTGAGCGCCGCCTTCATGCCCGAGGTTCCACACGCTTCCAGCGGTCGCAGCGGGTTGTTAAGCCAAACGTCGGTGCCGGGGTAGAGCAGCTTGGCCATGCCGATGTCGTAGTTCGGGAGAAAAACAATGCGCTGACGCACGTCGGGTTCCATGCTGAATTCGACCAGCTTCTGGATCAGGCGTTTGCCCTCGTCATCGGCCGGATGGGACTTGCCAGCGATCACCAGCTGGATCGGTCGTTCCGGGTGCAGCAGCAACGCCCGCAGCCGCTCGGGGTTGTGCAGCATGAGAGTGAGGCGCTTGTAGGTGGGCACGCGCCGGGCGAACCCGATCGTGAGGACCTGCGGGTCCAGCAGCTCGCCGAACCAGGCCGGGTCGACGACCCCTGGGCTCTGTTCCTGCCACGCGGCGCTGGTGCGGCTGCGGGCATCCCGCACGAGCTGTTCGCGCATCCGGCCGCGCACCGCCCAGAGGTCGGCGTCGCTGACCGCTTCGGAGTTCCAGTCAACGGCGGTGCTGTCGTCGGTGCCGAACTTTTCTTGCGCGAGCTCGATGAGCATCGGATCGGTCCAGCTCGGGGCGTGCACCCCGTTAGTGACAGAGGTGATCGGCACGTCGTCGGGGTCAAAGCCGGGCCAGAGGGCGCCGAACATTCCTCGGGAAACTTCGCCATGCAGCTTCGAGACTCCGTTGGCGCGCTGCGCGAGCCGCAGGCCCATGACGGCCATGTTGAAGAACATCGGATCGCCGCCCGGGTAATTTTCCTCGCCGAGCGCGATGACATCCTGCACGCCGACCCCCGGCAGCAGATCGCTGTCAAAGTACCTCGTCATCATGTCGACCTCGAAGCGGTCGATTCCGGCGGGGACGGGGGTGTGCGTGGTGAACACGGTGCCGGCGCGCACGACCTGCAGTGCCTCTGCGAAAGACAGCCCCTCGCCGATGAGGTCGCTGACCCGCTCGAGTCCGAGGAATCCGGCATGGCCCTCGTTGGTATGAAACACCTCGGGGGCCGCGACGCCGCAGAGCTCGGTGTACGCCTTTATCGCTCGCACCCCGCCGATGCCGAGTAGTAATTCCTGCAGCAGGCGGTGCTCTCCCCCGCCGCCGTAAAGCCGGTCGGTGACGCCGCGAAGCTCATCGCTATTTTCGGGAATGTCGGTGTCGAGCAGCAGCAGACAGATGCGACCGACCTTAACCTGCCATACCCGCGCGTAGAGGGCAGCCCCGCCGGGCAGCGAGAGCGCGACCTGGGCAGCCGTGCCATCCGGATGTCGCAGCACGCTCAACGGCAGGCCATCGGGGTCGAGTACGGGGTAGCTCTCCTGCTGCCAGCCTTCGCGAGAGATGGCTTGGCGAAAGTATCCTGCGCGGTAGAAGAGGCCGACGGCGATGATGGGCACACCGAGGTCTGACGCGCTCTTGAGGTGGTCACCGGCGAGAATTCCGAGACCTCCCGAGTACTGCGGCAGGGCCGCGGCGATCCCGAATTCGGGCGAGAAGTAGGCGATCGAGGCAGGCGCATCGGGCAACGTCTGGTACCAGCGAGGCTTCTCGAGGTACTCCCGCAATTGGCCGAGGAGGTCATTGGCGGCTGCCACGAACACCGGGTCGTTGGCAAGGGCATCGAGGCGCTCCGGCTCGACCGCACCCAATAGAGCTATCGGGTCGTGAGCGGTCAGCTCCCAGAGTTGCGAATCGATGGAGCGAAACAGCGCGATCGTCGGCTGATGCCACGACCAGCGCAGGTTGCTAGAGAGTTCGTCAAGAGCCGACAAGGCCTCCGGGAGCACAGTGCGGACGGTAAAACGTCGGATTGCCTTCACCGCACTAGCCTACGTCAGGCATATTTCTGCGCGGTAAAGTGCGGGCGCCACAGCGGCATCCCCCGCCACCGACTGGCGATAGGGGGTACGGTCGGAACGTGGTCACTGAGTACGAACCAATGTTGGGTCGCATCCCGATTCGTGGCCTCGCGCCGCAACAGCCGGAGCCGCTCTGGCCCGCGAAGGCATTTCGTTCCGAAGTGGTTCCCTTTCAGGCCACCGTGTTCCGCGAGGGCCACGATCTTATCGGCGTGCGCCTGGTCCTGACCGACCCAGAGGGCCGCGAAGTTACCCACCACATGCACCCGGTCGGCGCGGGGCTCGACCGCTGGCAGGCCGAGGCACAGCTGACGATCGCGGGCGAGTGGACCTGGCGAGTGCGCGCCTTCACCGATGACTGGGCGACCTGGCTGCACAATGCCGAGCTCAAGATCCCGGCGGGCGTCGACGTCGACCTGATGATCACGATGGGCCGGGCGCTGCTCGGCCGGGCGGGTACTCGCAAGGTGGTGCTCGAGACGCTGACGATGTTTGCGGATGCTGCCGTCGCGCCGACGGCGAAACTTGCTGCCGCGCAAAACCCCGCCCTCAGCGTCACCATCGCTGCCAAACCGCTGGCCAGTCTCGTCACCGAGAGCGCGCCGCTCACCCTGCGCGTCGAGCGCGAACGGGCGGGCGTCGGTAGTTGGTACGAATTCTTTCCGCGCAGCGAGGGCGCAAAGCAGGCCAAGGATGGCAGCTGGATCAGCGGCACTTTCCGCTCAGCGGCGAAACGGCTACAGGCCGTGCGCGACATGGGATTCGACGTGCTGTACCTGCCCCCGATCCACCCGATCGGGATGTCCGGCCGCAAGGGCCCGAACAATACGCTCGTCACCCAGCCGGGCGACCCCGGATCGCCCTGGGCGATCGGCGGGGTCGAGGGCGGTCACGATGCGATTCATCCCGACTTGGGCGCTGTTAAGGACTTCAGCTACTTTGTGGGCGCGGCCCGGCGGCTGGGAATGGAGGTCGCCCTCGATTTCGCGCTCCAGGCATCCCCCGATCACCCCTGGGTGACCGAACACCCGCAGTGGTTCACGACGCTGCCGGACGGCTCGATCGCCTACGCCGAAAACCCGCCGAAGAAGTACCAAGACATTTACCCGATCAACTTCGATAACGACCCGGCGGGCATCAGGGCCGAAGTGCTGCGCCTGCTGCGCTACTGGATCGGCCTGGGCGTGACCATCTTCCGGGTCGATAACCCGCACACCAAGCCGCTGCAGTTTTGGGAACTCGTGCTGCACGAGATCAACACCGAATTTCCGTATGTCATCTTCCTCGCGGAGGCCTTCACCCGCCCGGCGATGATGCAATCGCTGGCACAGGTGGGATTCCAGCAGTCGTACAGCTACTTCACCTGGCGTAACACCAAGGCGGAGCTCGAGGAATTCTTTACCAGCATCTCGCACGACACGGCCGGCTGGTTTCGGCCGAACCTGTTCGTGAATACCCCGGATATCCTCACCGAGTACCTGCAGTTTGGGGGTGAGCCCGCCTACAAGATCCGGGCGGCTCTGGCGGCAACCGCCGGCCCGTCCTGGGGCGTGTATGCCGGCTACGAGCTGCGCGAAGACGTCGCAAGACCCGGCAGCGAAGAAAATGTCGACAACGAGAAGTACCAGTACAAGCAGCGCGACTGGGCGGCGGCGGCGAAGTCGGGCGAAACGCTTGCTCCGTACCTGACTCGGCTCAACCTCATCCGCGCGGCGCACCCGGCCCTTCGTCAACTACGCAACCTTGAGGTGCACTGGAGCGACGACGATTCGATCCTCGTCTACTCGAAGTACCTCGCCGGCGAGTTTGTCGATGGCGGCCAACCGGATGCCGTCATCATCGTCGCCAACGTCGATCCACATTCGGTGCGGGAGACCACGGTGCACCTCGACCCGACCCGGTTGGGACTGGAGCCCGACGCACGGTTCAGCGTCGTCGACCTGATCACGGGAGCCCGCTTCGACTGGGGCACCAGCAACTTTGTGCGCCTCGACGCGTTCACAGAGCCGGTGCACATCCTGCACGTGGAATACCCGACGACGACCAACCCGAAGGGCTCATGATGGCGGCAAAGAGCGTGCCGGCCGCAGCCCTGCCGGAGCTGCATCCCGATCATGTCGCATCCCTGGTTGCGGGCGCGCACCCGCAGCCGCACGCCACGCTGGGCCAGCACGCCCACGGCGATGGCTTTGTGATCCGCGCCGTTCGTCCGCTTGCCGCCGGCGTGACGGCGGTTCGAGCCGACGGTTCCCGGGTGGCGCTTGCACACCTCGCCGACGGCCTGTGGCAGGGCTTTGCCGCCGGCCCCGGCCAGGCCTACGAACTCGAGACCAGCTACGCCAACGGCCCCTCGTGGTCGGCAGGCGATCCGTACCGTTTCGTGCCGTCGATCGGCGAGGTCGATCTCTACCTGTGGGGTGAGGGTCGGCACGAGCAGCTCTGGCACGTGCTCGGGGCGCACTACCGTCCGCACGAGGGCGTCGATGGCACGGCATTCACGGTCTGGGCGCCGCACGCTCGGGCGGCGCGCGTGGTCAGCGACTTCAACGCTTGGAACGGCGTCGGCCATGCCATGCGCCGCCTCGACGATAACGGGGTCTGGGAGCTATTCATCCCTGGGCTCACCCCCGGCAACGGCTACAAGTTTGAGCTCCTGAGTCGCACCGGTGAGTGGGTCACCAGGGCCGATCCGATGGCGCGCTTTACCGAAGTGCCACCGGCGACCGCGTCGAAGGTCGGCCAGTCGCTTTACGAGTGGCGCGATGGGCCGTGGATGACGCGGCGCGCGGCCACCGACCCGCACAACTCCCCGATGAGCATCTACGAGCTGCATGTGGGTTCCTGGCGTCCGGGGCTGGGGTACCGCGATCTGGCCGACCAGCTCATCGACTACATCGGCGAGCTCGGTTTCACGCACGTCGAGTTCATGCCGCTCGCCGAGCATCCGTTCGGCGGCTCTTGGGGCTACCAGGTGACCGGCTACTACGCGCCGACCAGCCGGTTCGGGCATCCCGACGACCTGAAATACCTCATCGACCGGCTGCATAACGCCGGCATCGGCGTGATCATGGACTGGGTGCCAGGCCATTTCCCGAAAGACGAGTGGGCGCTGGCCCGCTTCGACGGCGAACCGGTCTACGAGCACTCAGACCCACGCCGCGGCGAGCAGATGGACTGGGGAACCTACATCTTCGACTTCGGGCAGTCGCAGGTGCGCAACTTCCTGGTGGCCAACGCGCTGTACTGGTTCGAGGAGTTTCATATCGACGGCCTTCGGGTCGACGCCGTGGCCTCGATGATCTACCTCGACTATTCGCGCGAGGAGGGGCAGTGGCTGCCCAACATCTACGGCGGCCGCGAAAACCTGGAAGCGATCAGCTTCTTGCAGGAGGTCAACGCCACGGCCTACAAGCGCAATCCCGGCATTGTCATGATCGCCGAAGAGTCGACATCGTGGCCGGGAGTGACCAAGCCCACCGCGTCGTCCGGGCTCGGCTACGGCCTGAAATGGAATATGGGCTGGATGCACGACTCCCTGCAATACATGCAGGTCGACCCGATGTACCGTTCGCACCACCACAACGACATCACGTTCTCGTTTTTCTACGCCTTCAGCGAGAACTTCCTGTTGCCGATCAGCCACGACGAGGTCGTGCACGGCAAGGGATCGCTGCTGCACAAGATGCCGGGCGATCAGTGGCAGAAGCTGGCAAACGTGCGCGCCTACCTCGCCTTCATGTGGGCACATCCCGGCAAGCAGCTGCTGTTCATGGGCAGCGAGTTCGGCCAGCCCTCGGAGTGGAGCGAGGAGCGCGGCCTCGACTGGTGGATTCTCGACCAGCCCCTGCACCAGGGGCTGCAGAAACTGGTCGGCGCGCTCAACCGGATCTACTCGGCCTCTCCTGCCCTGTGGGAGCAAGACAATACCGCGGCCGGTTTCGAATGGATCGACGGGGGCAACTCCACACAAAACGTGCTCGCTTTCGTGCGCTGGTCACACTCCGGCGAGCCGATCGTCGGGCTCTTCAACTTCAGCGGAAACCCGGTGGGGCCGTATCGAATCGGGATGCCGTTCGCCGGAATCTGGGACGAGGTCATCAACACCGACGCGGTCGAGTTTGGCGGCTCCGGCGTCGGTAATTACGGAGCGGTTGTGGCCCACGACGAACCATTCCAGGGTCGCCCGGCCTCTGTGGAGCTCACGCTGCCCCCGTTGGCGGGGCTGTGGCTGAAGCCGCGCGGCTAGCGAACTTCGTTAGCGGGGCGAATCGCGCGGCTGCGGCTCGGGATCGCGGGGCGCGTCGCCCGGCCGCGGGGCGTCTGGCCTCGGTTCGCCCGGCTGCGGCTCACCGGGCTCCTCACGGCGACCCGCCAGAACCGTGCCTGGCTTGACGCCGAAGATGCCGAGCGCGAGCGAGCGTCGCGACTCAAGCGTCGGCGGCACGTCGCGCTGCCGCAGCAGGGCGAGTGTATTGGCATCGCGCAGTTCGTAGCCCGGCGCGTCGATCACTGTGGAGTACCCCGCGGCGCGTTCGAGGGTCATCGCCATCGATGCCCTGTGCGCACAAATAGCCGACCCGCCGATCGCACCGATCACCAAAATTGCGGCGGGAATCCCCACGGCCACGAGAGGCGCTCTCATCATTGCGATCAGCACCGCGGCCACGATCACGACGATCACCCCGGCCAGTTGGGTGTACCTGCGCCGAAGGTCCCAGCGGCCCGCGGAAGGCACCGGCCGAGGCGCCGGATCCGATGCCGACATGGGAATCCCGGTTAGTACAGCAGCCCGGTCAGGCGCCGACGCGCCGCACCGACCCGCTGGTCGTCGCCACCGACTATCTCGAAGTAATCGAGAAGTCTCGTGCGCACCAGGTTCTTTCCCGCGGGATCAAGAACCGGGAAAATATCGAGCAGGCGCGCGAAAGCAAGGTCACACTGGCCTCGGGATACCTCGAAATCGGCGACCGCGAGCTGGGCTGCCGCGTCATCGGGTTTCGAGCCGGCCGACGCACTGAGGGCATCCTCCTCGGCACCGTCAAGGCGCGCCAACAACGACACTTGGGCGAGGCCGGCGACGGCGAGTTGGTCGCGGGGGTTTTGGGCGATCGCCAATTCGTATTCCGTTATCGCGGTCGAAAAATCACCGGCGGCGATTGCGTCATACGCTTCCTGGTGGTGCGGCGGCAGCGGCTCCTCGACCGGCTCGGCCGGTGGAGATTGCTGCGCGATGGCGTCATCGTCATTCGGCGCAATCGTGCCGGTGACGTTCTGCTGGGCGGCAAGCTGCAGCAACTGCTCGAACACGTCGCGCAACTCGGGCTCCGCCAGCATGCCGGGGAACAATTGGATTGGCCGACCGGCCACCACCGCGGCGACCGTGGGAACCTGCTGCACCTGGAAGGCCTGCACCAATTGCGGATTGGCGGTGCCGTCGACGACAGCGAGAGCGATGCGCCCGTCGTACTGGCGGATCAGCGGAGCAAGCGTGGCCTCGACTCCCTGCCCGAAGAACTCCACCACGACGGGAACCGTCGCAGAAAGATCGAGAATCTGGCCGAACGTGGCGTCGGTCGCCGTGCGCACGATGCCACCGGCATCCGGTGCCGCGGGCGCCCCCGCTGCGGGTGCCGGCGGGCGCACGAGAGACGAGAGGTCGACGGCACCACGAAGGCTCGCCGACGTGATGGGGACGTTTGTCATCCAAGCTCCGTTGCGGTTACGAGGCCCTGGCTGTAGCCGAGCAACACTATCTTGCCAGCACTGCCGGTGGCAGGAACATAGAAGAGCAGTTGATCGCCGTAGGTGGCGATCACTCCCTTCGTGCTCACCGCGATACCGGACAGCGCTTTGACAGCTCCCGTGGGGTTGATGGCCGCACCGGCTTCCACCGGGGCCACCGTCGTCGTTTCGTTGAGGTTCACCGCGACCAGAGCCCCCGCATCGTTGGTTGCCAGCGCGATGGCGTCGGCCGGACCGAGCAGGTGCCCG